>JAXDNZ010000297.1:0-2767 GCA_034669185.1 Hyphomicrobiales bacterium | reverse complement strand
ATCTCCTGTAACGACAGGCCGGTGATGTGCGGCGGGCTGGCGAGGCCGCCGGTGCCGAAGGTCACGGTGTCGGGATTGGCCTTGAGCCACGCGATCAGTTCGGAGAGGTTCTTCGCCGGAAGCGTGTTGCGCGACAGGATCAGCATCGGCCCGGTCGCCAGCATCGAGATCGGCTCGAAGTCCTTCACGAGATCGTAAGCGAGCGGATAGACCGCGCCGTTGACCACGAAGTGGTTCACACCGCCGATGATCAGCGTGTAGCCATCCGGATCTGCGCGCACCACGCGGCTGGTCGCGATGGTGCCGGAGGCGCCGCCGACGTTCTCGATGATGATCGTCTGGCCGAGCGTCTGTTGCACGCGCGCCATGACGATGCGGCCGATGGTGTCGGTCGGCCCGCCCGCGCTGGCCGGCACGACCGCGGTGATCGGACGGGTCGGATATGGCTGCGCCGCCGCGCCCGCCGTCAGGACCGCAAGGCACGCGACGACGGCAAGCGAAGTTCTCATTCGGGTGCCCTTGTGACGGCTCAGGTCTTGAAGCGCGGATCGAGGTAGTCGCGCAGGCTATCGCCGAACAGGTTGAAGGCGAACACCGCAAGGCTGATCGCGGCGCCGGGGAACAGGATCATCCAGGGCGCCTCGCGGTAGAAATCGGCCGCATTGCCGGAGAGCATCAGGCCCCAGGCCGGCGTCGGCTCCGTCACGCCGAGGCCGAGGAATGAGAGCGACGCCTCGAGCAAGATCGCCTGCGCGATGAAGGCCGTGAACATGATGAGATACGGCGCGACGACGTTCGGCGCCATGTGGCGGAAGATGATGCGGCTGTTGGAGTAGCCGGCTGCGCGCGCCGCATCGACGTACGGCATCGTGCGGATCGAGAGCGCGGCGGAGCGCACCACGCGCGCGACGCGCGGCACGATCGGGATCGCGATGGCGTAGATGAGGTTGACGTCGATGCCGGCGACCACGAATTTGCGCAGTGCTGCGACCACGACGAGCGCCAGCACGATGATCGGAAAAGCAAGCAGGATATCCATGAAGCGCTGGATCCAGTCGTCGATCTTGCCGCCGAAATAGGCCGATGCGACGCCGAGGATCGCCCCGATGGTCGAGCCGAGAAACGAAGAGGTGAAGCCGATCACCAGCGCGGTGCGCGAGCCGTAGATGATGCGCGAGAAGATATCGCGGCCGAATGCGTCGGTGCCGCCCCAATGGCCCCACGACGGCGGCGCCAGGATGCTGGCGAAATCGATGTCGAGCGGATTATAGGGCGCGACGCGCTCGGCGAAAATGCCGGCGAACATCATCACGACGATGACGACGAAGCTGACCGCGCCGAGCGGCTGCTGGCGGCAGAATTCGAGGATCGCACCGCGCCGTCGCGGCAGCGCGGGAGCGGAGGGGAGGGCCGCGACCGCCATCAGCTGTACCGGATGCGCGGGTCGAACACCGCGTAGAGCAGGTCGACCACGAGGTTGATGACGACGTAGAAGGCAGCGACCAGCATCACCATCGCCTGGATCAGCGTGAAGTCGTTGCGCGACACGCTCTGCACGAACAGCATGCCGATGCCGTTGAGATTGAACACCTGCTCGGTCACGACAAGCCCGCCGATCAGGAACGCAAACTCGATGCCGATCACCGTGATCGCGGGCAGCAGCGCGTTGCGCAGCGCGTGGCGCGAGATCACGAGCTTCTCGAATACGCCTTTCGCGCGCGCCGTGCGGATGTAGTCCTCGTTGAGCACTTCGAGCAGCGACGAGCGGATCATGCGCGCGACAACCGCGCAGTAGCGGTAGCCGACCGCGAGCGCCGGCCAGATGAGCTGGGTCAGGTTCGCGATGGGGTCGACGTAAATGGGCGTGAACGTGATCGGCGGCAGCCAGTTGAAGAGATAGAGCAGCGTGATCATGATCAGCATGCCGAACCAGAACGAGGGGATCGACAGCCCTCCGATCGTGATGATGCGCACCGCGTAGTCCACCCAGGTGCCGCGCATCAGTGCCGCTGTCGTGCCCAAGGGTATCGCCAGCAGCACCGCGATGACGCTCGCCATGATGGCGACCTGCAGCGAGAGCTCGAGCCGGATCGCGATCTCCTCGGTGACAGGCCGGTCGGTCCACATCGACTTGCCGAGGTCGAGGGTCACAAGGCCGACCATCCAGTCCTTGAACTGGTAGAGCAGCGGCTTGTCGAGGCCGAGCCGCTTGCGCTCCATCTCGATGGTTTCCTGGCTGACATTGCCGCCGTCGCCGCGCAGCTTCACCTCCACGACGTCGCCCGGGATGACGCGCAGCATGAAGAAGACGAGCACCGCCACGCCGATCAGCGTGGGGAACATGAGCAGAACGCGGTGCAGCGTGTATTTCAGCATGCGGCCCTCGGCACCTTCTCCCCGCAAGCGCGGGGAGAAGGAAAGCACGCCTCACTGGTTCAGCCAAACCTCGGTCAGGTCCTGACCCAGATTGTGGCTCGGCGACATCTTCCAGCCCATCACGATCTTGTTGGTGAGCACGATGCGGTGCCACCACAGCAACGGCTCCTGATAGGCCTGCTCGAACGCCCGCTTCTCGAACGCGCGGATCAGGCCTTTGCGCTTCTCCGGATCGGTCTGGCGCAGGCTGTCGTCATAGAGTTTGTCGAGCTCGGGATCGTTGGCGCGCGAGCGGTTCTCGGGCGCGCGCTTGAACGAGAGATACTTGGCAAGGCCGAGGCTCGAATCGTCCATGAACAAATTCGAGAAGTCGATCGCGACGTCGAAATTG
>JAXDNZ010000296.1:0-3225 GCA_034669185.1 Hyphomicrobiales bacterium | reverse complement strand
CCAGCGTTCGCTCTGAGCCAGGATCAAACTCTCAAGTTTGGATGAGATTGATCTCAGCTGATCACACGTTTTAGCGCAGCGACGCTCTCGCGCCGCCACAACATTGACGAGGTCCAACATGTAATCGCCTGTGCGATTGCTCGCCCAGACGACAAGTGTTGTTCCTAGAAACGTGTACCGCCGAAGTCTCATCGACCGCGATCGCGAACGGATTGCTCCGTCACGAAGGCGGCCCGCAAGGACTCCGCCGTCCACGTTTCTCTTTCTTCCGATTCACCTGTCAAACAGCCCGGAGATCGTGGAGACCTCCCTCTCCGGTGACCCGGAGAGCCGTCGAAGCCCGCGACTTCCGACTGAGATCGGAAGTCTGGCACACCATTGGTGAGGAGCTTCGCAGGCGCGTCATCGCGCCGAAAGCGGACGGCGCGCCGTTGTGGGGGCTATATAGTCTTCGGCCGTAAACCTTGTCAACACCTCAGCACCAATCTTTCCCCGCAACTCAAGCACCTCCGGGCCGCCCTCCCGCCGGGCCATGCGCCGCACTTGGGCCACATTCCTCGGTCGTTGTTTCACACCGGGGGAAGGCCAGCGGTCGAAGATCGAATCAATTGATGCTTCTCGCCTTGCGTTGACGCGTCAGCATCGCCGCGGCATCGTTTCAGGCGTCCGCCGGAAGGGGCTCGGGGTGGCGCTGCCACGCAGCATGTTGGGCGCGGCGGTGCGCGTAAAGGGGACACAGGCGCTTGGATCAGGGTAGACGGCGCGATCCAAATCGTTCGCGAGCTGCGTCCGAGCCGATCGATCTCGGCAACGAACCGCCATTGCTCCTCGATGGCGTGACCGCGTCAGGCCTCGTCGATCGCCGCCGCGTCTCGGTCCAGTGGTTCAGCGGCACCATTCTCACCGGTCTATGCGGCGCCGCGCTGATGGGCGGCGCGGTTTACGCAGCGCTCGACGGCGAGACGAATTTCGCCGCCGTCCCCGAGCGGGTCGAAGCCGTGCTGCGCGGCACGCTGACCGGCGCCGAGCGGCTTGCCGCCGGGCCGCGCAAGAGCGACCGGCTGCCTCCCGCGGGCGAAATCAATTCAGCGCGGCAAGTCTTCAAGATGTCGGCTCCGAGCCGCTCCGGCGACCGCGAGATCATGCGCGCACGCGCCTATACGCGCGTCGCCTCGAACCTTGCGCTCTCGGTCACCGAAGTCTCCGCCAACGTGCCGCCGTTCAATCCGGCGCGCCTTCTGATGGACAACGGCAGCGGCAACGCCGTTCTGGCCGAGGACACGGCGGCCGCGGCGCCGGACGCGGAAGTGTCTTTCGTCACGCGCGATCTCACGACGGTCCTGCCCAAGGCGAAGATCGCTGCGGCTGTTCCGCTCGATGAGGTGATCGCGCGCGTGCGCGACGCCGCGGAGTGGCTCGGCGGCAGCAAGCGTCCGGCGATCGTCGCGCCGGACCAGCAGCCTGGCGGGCGCACCCGCCTCGCCTACGCGGTCGAGGGCAACGACATCGATCCGTATGCGGGCTTCGAGGCGCGCATCGTGCCCGAGAACATCACGCTTCTGCCCAAGAGTACGGCGCAAGCGAATGGCAATCCCTGGGCCGAGCGCACCATCGCGGTGAAGAAGGGCGAGAGTGCAAGCGCGATTCTGCGCGACCTTGCCGCCACCCCGGACGAGATCCGCGCCATCACGAACGTGCTCGGACCGCGCGGCCGTGACGGCGGCCTGCGCGAAGGGCAGAAGCTGCGTGTTCTGTTCGCGGCGGCAGATGGCGGGCAGCGGCAGCGCGTGGTGCGGCTCGTGGTGGTCGGCGATAGCGCGGTCGAAGCGGTGGTCGCGCTGTCCGACACCGGCAAGTATGTCTCGGTCGACATCCAGCACGGCGGCCCCGAAGTGGCAGACGCCGCCAACGACGACGACGAGAACGACACCACGGGCGTGCGGCTGTATCAGAGCGTCTACGAGACTGCGCTGCGCAATCAGGTCCCGCGCCCGGTGATCGACGACCTGATCCGCGTCTATTCCTACGACGTCGACTTCCAGCGCAAAGCCCAGCCGGGCGACTCCTTCGAGGTGCTTTTCTCCGGCGACGACGAGGCGGATGCGCGCAGCGAGGTGCTGTTCGCCTCGCTTACCGTCGGCGGCGAGACCAAGCGCTTCTACCGCTTCCAGTCGGGCGACGACGGCGTCGTCGACTACTATGACGAGAGCGGCAAGAGCGCGAAGAAGTTCCTGGTGCGCAAGCCGGTCGGTCCCGGCATCATGCGCTCGGGCTTCGGCTTCCGCCGTCATCCGATCCTCGGCTATTCCAAGATGCACACCGGCGTCGACTGGGGCGCGGCCTTCGGCACGCCGATCTTCGCCTCGGGCAACGGCGTGATCGACAAGGCCGGCTGGGAAGGCGGCTACGGCAAGTATGTGCGCATCAAGCACAACAACGGTTACGAGACCGCCTACGGCCACATGTCGGCCTTCGCGAAAGGCATCGAGCCGGGCAAGCGCGTGCGCCAGGGTCAGGTGATCGGCTTCGTCGGTTCGACCGGCCTCTCGACCGGCGCGCATGTGCACTACGAGATCGTCGTCAACGGCCGCTTCGTCGATCCGATGCGCATCCGCCTGCCGCGCGGACGTGTGCTCGAGGGGCCGATGCTGGCAAGCTTCGAGAAGGAGCGCGACCGTCTCGAAGGCATGATGAACCGCAAGGCGCAGACTACCCCCACAAGCCCCGCGCGCGTGAAGACGGCCGGGAATTGAACGCCGGCCCGGGACTGCGAAATCGTCCCGTTCTGGTCCCGCCGTGAACAAGCGCCGCGAAGAATTCCTCGGCGCAAAAAGTCGTCCCGCATCAATGTGATCGCAAGTCGTGTGGCACAACTGCCACGCGAGAGTGGATTTGTGAATCCGCGCGCGGATTCCGGTGCTTAACTCATCCACCCCACGTTGTCAGCCACCCCACCGCGTGTTCCGATCCGGCGCAATCCAGTAGCGTAGCGCGTGTTTGTCGACGACAAGAATTCAGTAGCGCACCGCGTGTTTCGATCCACGCAACACCAAGTAAAACCTGGCGATTTCTGACAGCGGTGGGGCCCATTGTGCAAATTCCGACGGCGGTCGTGTCCTTGGCTCCGAGGCTGAGAAAGCCGTGGGCGATCGCGCGAAGTCTCCCGATTGCTTTGGCGCTCGTCGCGCTCACGGCTTGCAATGGCCTGCAAAACCGGCAGGGGCC
>JAXDNZ010000295.1:0-3458 GCA_034669185.1 Hyphomicrobiales bacterium | reverse complement strand
GCGAGCAGGTCGCCGAACGGCGATTGCGTCCGCCGCCGGCAGGCTCGGTCGCGTCGGGGACTGTGTGCCTTGCGGTCGACGTCATGACGCCGAGTCGAACGCTACCGCGACAATCGCGCCTCTCGCGATGACAATCCAAAGGCGCTCAATTCCTCGGGCGCCTTTGTGAAGATCTGCTCCAGCGCTTTGCGTTCGACAGGTTTTTCCAAAACCCGCACAGCCGAATAGCGACGATCGACGCTTTCCGGGCCGTATCCGGTCACGAAGATGAAGGGAATGCCCCTCTCGAGAAGCCGGTCGGCGACAGGGTAGACGAACTGGCCTCCCAGATTGACGTCGAGAATCGCCGAATCCGGAGCTTTCTCATCGATCGCAGCGATCGCCTCGGAGACGGTCGGGCAATTTGCGACAATCGACAGACCGAGGTCCATCAACTGATCCTCCAGCACCATGGCGACCAGTGCTTCGTCTTCGACGATCATGATGCGATGTCCGGGCAAGGACGTTGCCGTTTTCTTGCGCGAGAGATTGACCGCCGCTTCGGTCTGGGCATCGGCCGCGTCGCTGCGCGGCACGCGCAGCACGCACAACAAGCCTTCAGGCCGCCATTCAAACACCGCCTTGCCGCCAAGCTGCCGCTCGATGCTGTTGATGACAATGCGCGTGCCAAAGCCCATCTTGCTCGGCGTCCGCGCGGGCGGACCGCCGGATTCACGCCAGTTCATCACAATCGCATCAGCTTCGAGCTTCCAGCTCAGATCGAGCGTACCCGATGCTTGCGACAGGGCGCCGTACTTCGCCCCGTTGGTCGCGAGTTCGTGGAGCGCCAGCGCCAATGTTTGAGCCGTCGTCGGATCCAGCAACAAGCTTGGCCCCCCCAGGCGAATCCTGTCGGTCGCACCCGACCGGTACGGCGCGAGCTCTTCCTCGATCAGCCTGGTCAGTTCCGCTCCCTGCCACCGTGCGTCCGAGAGGATCGCGTGGACGCGCGACAGCGCCTTGATGCGGCCCTCGACGATCGTGACGTACTCGGCAATGTTCGTGGCTTTCGTCAGATTGACGATGGACTGGACAATCGCCATCGCGTTTTTTGCGCGATGATCGACCTCGCGGGCCAGCAGCGCTTGACGCTCCTCGGCTTGCTTGCGCTCCGTGATGTCCATCGTGACGCCGCTGATGCGGATGACCTTGCCCGCGGCATCGAGGCTCGCCGCCGCCGTGCTGGCACACCAGCGGATCTCGCCGGTCGGCCGCCGCACCCGAAACTCAGCCTGATGCGGCCGCCCTTCCCGCAGCAGGGCATCCATCCCGATTTGAAGATGTTCCCAGTCATCCGGGACGATGAGCACCTTGAAATGCTCGGGCGTGACGGCGAAGTGTCCCGGCGTAACCCCGTAGATCGCGTGCTGGCCTTCGTCCCAGACGATCTCGCCGCTTGTGAGGTCCCAATCCCACGAACCCATCCTGCCGGCAGCAAGAGCAAGACTGCGCCGCTGCTCGCTTTCCAGCAGCCGCCCTGTCGACTTTTCGAGTTCGGTCGTGCGCTGCGCCACACGCCGCTCCAGCTCGGCGTTGAGTTGCTCCAGCTGACGGTTCTTGCGGTACAGGTCGGCGAACACGCGCACCTTCGCGCGCAGAACTTCAGGCACGACCGGCACCGGCACGTAGTCGACGGCGCCCATTTCGTAGCCGCGCAGGTGATCGATCTCAGCCAGATGAATCGCCGAGACGAAGATCATCGCGATCTTCCTGAAACGCGGATGCTCGCGGATCATGGAGGCGAGCTGGAAGCCGTCCAGCTCCGGCATGCTGACATCCATCAGCACGACCGCGATCTCGTTCTTGAGAAGGACCTCCAGCGCCTCCTTGCCCGACGCGGCCTTGATCAGGTTGTCGCCCAGCTCGCGCAGGATCACCTCATAGGTGAGCAGCTTGGCCGGCTGGTCGTCGACCAGCAGGATGTTGACCTTGTCATCGTCGGCGGAGGTCATGAGCCGGGCCTATGTTAGCGGTGCAGCCACATGCGCAGCGCCGATAAGAGCTGTTCGGTGTTGACCGGCTTCGCCAGATAGTCGGACGCGCCGGCCTCCAGGCACTTCTCGCGGTCGCCTTTCATCGCCTTCGCGGTGAGTGCGACGATCGGCAGGCGGCGGTAGGCGGGGTTTTGACGGATGACGCCCATCGTTTGATAACCGTCCATCTCGGGCATCATGATGTCCATCAGGACGATCGCGAGCTCCGGCGTCTTCTCCACCATGTCGATCGCTTCCTTGCCGGTGGTGGCGGTCAAGACGCGCATGCCGCGGCGCTCCAGCACGCTCGAGAGCGCGAAGATGTTGCGCGCGTCATCATCCACCAATAGCACGGTACGGTTCACCAGGTCCTCATCCGAGCTGTTGAGCCGTTCGAGCATGCGCTGCTTTTCCGGCGGCAGATCGGTGATCACGCGGTGCAGGAACAGCGCCGTCTCGTCGAGAAGGCGCTCGGGCGACTCGACGCCCTTCACCACGATGCTGCGCGCCATGGTGTGGAGCTGCGCGTCCTCCTCGGCCGACAGCTCGCGCCCGGTGAACACCACCACCGGCACGTCGGACAGGGCATCGTCGCGCTTGATCTCCTCCAGCACCTCGAAGCCGGTCATGTCCGGCAGGCGCAGATCGAGCACCACGCAGTCGTATTGCTGCTCGCGCAGACGGGTGAGCGCGCCGCTGCCGGTGCCGGCGGTATCGATCTCGATATCGTCGTACTTCAGCAACTCCTCGATGCTCATCTGCTCGGCCGGATTGTCCTCGACCACGAGCAGACGCTTGCGCCGCGGCCGCGCATATTCCTTGATCCGCGAGATCGCCGCTTCGACGCCTTCCGTGGTGGTCGGCTTGGTCACGAACGAGAAGGCGCCGCGCGCGAGCGCGTGCTGGCGGTCTTCGTCGAGCGTGATGATCTGCACCGGGATGTGGCGCGTGAGCGGGTTCTGCTTGAGCTGGCTCAGCACCGTCCAGCCGAGCATGTCGGGCAGGAACACGTCGAGCGACACCGCGGTCGGCTGAAACTGCTTGGCAAGCTCGAGCGCATCGATGCCGCGCATCGCGACCAGCACCTTGAAGCCGCGGTCGCGCGCGAGGTCCATGATCACGCGCGCGTAGTGCGGATCGTCCTCGACGATCAGCAGGATGCTGTCGCCGGGCGCGATATCGAGCCGGTCGTCCGGGATTTCCTCCGTGGCCCGCTCGGTGGTCATGTAGTCGCCTGTCGTCTCGACCAGCGCGGGCGCGTCAGGCACGATCCGCATGCCGGTCGCCGGCCCGACGTATTTGAGCGGGAGATACAGCGTGAACGTGCTGCCCTTGCCCGGCGTGCTGCGCAGCTGGATTTCGCCGCCGAGCAGGTTTGCAAGCTCGCGGCTGATGGCGAGGCCAAGCCCGGTGCCGCCATACTTCCGGCTCGTGCTCGCATCGGCC
>JAXDNZ010000294.1:0-4476 GCA_034669185.1 Hyphomicrobiales bacterium | reverse complement strand
CCAAAGGCCTCAAGACGCTGGCCGAATTCGTCGCGGCCGCCAAGGCGAAGCCCGGTTCGTTCAACTTCGCCTCGGTCGGCATCGGCTCGGCGGTGCATCTCTCCGCCGAGCGCTTCCGCATCAGCGCCGGCTACGAGGCCGTGCACATCCCGTTCAAGGGCGGCGCCGAGGCGCTGACCGAAGTCATCGCGGGCCGGGTCGAATACTACTTCTGCCCGATTGCGACCGCGCTGCCGCATATCCGCGACGGCAGGCTCCTCGGCCTTGCGGTCTCAAGTCCGAAACGCGCCTCGGCACTGCCCGACGTGCCCACCACGCTCGAATCAGGCTACGCCGATTCCGACTACACGTTCTGGATCGGCGTGTTCGCGCCGGCCAAGACCCCGCGGGACATCGTCGACAAGCTCAATCGCGAGCTGGCGGCCGCGGTGCAGGCGCCCGCGGTGCGCGAGAAGCTCGCCCAACTGGGGGTCGAGGCGATGCCGATGAGCCCGGCCGAGTTCGATGCTTATGTGAAGGACGAGCTGACGCGCTATGCGACGTTCGCGAAAGCCGCGGGTCTGAAGCCGAACTGAGCGGCTGAGCGTGGTGACCTAGAGCGAGAAGCTCGTTCCGCAGCCGCACGATGCGGTCGCGAGCGGATTGATGATCTTGAACGACTGGCCGATCAGGTCGTCGACGAAGTCGATCTCCGAACCCGCCATGTAGTTGACCGACACCGGGTCGATCAGCACCACCGCGCCGTCGCGCGCCAGCACCAGGTCGTCGGCGGCCTTGGCGCGCTCGATGTCGAACTTGTACTGGAAGCCGGAGCACCCGCCGCCCTCCACCGAGACGCGCAGCATCGCGCCCTCGGGCTCTTTTCCGAGGATCTGGCCGATGCGGCGGGCCGCGCGGTCCGAGAGGGTGACGCTTGTCATATGACTCAGTGCCGTTGTCAGGTCTTGCGTTGGATAGTTATGTACCCGCCGGGCTCCGGTCAACGAGGTATCCATGGCGGTTGTGGCGGGTCGGGCGCGCGCGCCCTATGCGGCCGATCCGGCCGCAAGCCGCGGCCGGCTCCATGCCGAGCCGCCCAGCGCCTCGCGCAACGCCTTTCGCCGCGACTGCGACCGCATCATCCACGCGACCGCGTTCCGCCGCCTCAAGCACAAGACCCAAGTCTTCGTGTTCCACGAGGGGGACCACTATCGCACCCGGCTGACCCACACCCTGGAGGTGACCCAGATCGCCCGCGCGCTCGCCCGTGCGCTCGGGCTTGACGAGGACCTCGCCGAGGCGCTGGCGCTCGCGCATGATCTCGGCCATCCACCGTTCGGGCATGCGGGCGAGCGCGCGCTCGATGCGTGCCTGGCCGACTTCGGCGGCTTCGATCATAACGCGCAGACGCTGCGCATCGTCACCGCGACCGAGCGGCGCTACCCGGATTTCGACGGGCTGAACCTCTCGTGGGAAACGCTCGAAGGGATCGTCAAGCACAACGGCCCGCTGACCGATCCGGACGGAAAGCCGGTCGGCCGCTATCGCGACGTCGGAGTGCCCCTGGTCATCGCCGACTACAATGCGCGCCACGATCTCGCGCTCTGGAGCCATGCCAGCGCCGAGGCGCAGGTCGCGGCGATCGCCGACGACATCGCCTACGACGCCCACGACCTCGATGACGGCCTGCGCGCGGACCTGTTCGCGATCTCCGATCTTGCCAGCGTACCGGCTACCGCCCTGCTGCTGCGCGAAGTGCGCGATCAGTACCCCGGCATCGAGCCGGCGCGCCTGACCCACGAGCTGGTGCGCCGCCTGATCGGCAAACTGATCGAGGATGTCGTCGAGGAGAGCGTGCGCCGCTTCGGTGCGACGGCGCCGACGTCCTCCGACGAGGTGCGCGCCGCCACGGCGCCGATGGTGGGTTTCTCGGCCGTGACGGCGTCGACCGACCGCGCCATCAAGGAATTCCTCCGGATCAACATGTACCGGCATCCACGCGTCGCCGGCGTCATGGAGAAGGCCGAAGAGGTGGTGCGTGCGCTGTTCGCGCGCTACTTCGTCCAGCCTCGCGACATGCCGCCCGAATGGGGGCACGATCTCCAGGACGCGGATGCACCGACGCGTGCCCGCCAGGTCGCGGATTTCATCGCCGGCATGACCGACCGCTTCGCGCTCGTGGAGCATGCGCGCTTCTTTGACTCCTCAGGCGAACTGCGTTAGTCGGCGCGGCCTCGTCACAGCCGAAAAACCCAATGTCCACGGACCTTTCGCAGAACGTCTTCGCGGCGGTGCTCGAGCGGGTGCAGGCCGCCAATGCGGCGCTCGCCGCCGCCGGTACGCTGCCGGCCGGCATCGATCTGTCGCGCGTGCTGGTCGAGCCGCCGCGCGATGCCAGCCATGGCGACATGGCGACCAATGCCGCGATGGTGCTCGCCAAGGAGGCGGGGAAAAAGCCGCGCGAGCTTGCCGACGCGCTTGCCGCCAAGCTGCGCGAGGACGACCTGTTCACCAGGATCGATGTCGCCGGCCCCGGTTTCATCAATCTGACGCTGAAGCCGGTCGCATGGATCGATGCGCTGCGCGCCGCGATCGTCGCCGGCGCCGCGTACGGCCGCAGCAACGTCGGCAAGGCTGAGAAGGTCAACGTCGAATACGTCTCGGCCAATCCGACCGGGCCGATGCATGTGGGGCACGGTCGCGGCGCGGTGTTCGGCGATGCGCTGGCGAACCTGCTGGACGTCGCCGGCTATGACGTGACGCGCGAGTACTACATCAACGATGCGGGCGCGCAGGTCGACGTGCTCGCGCGCTCGGCCTACTTGCGTTACCGCGAGGCGCTCGGCGACGACATCGGTCCGATCCCCGAGGGGCTTTATCCCGGCGACTATCTGGTCCCGGTGGGGCAGGCGCTTGCCGCCGAGCACGGCCGTGCGCTGAATCAGAAGTCCGAGGACGAATGGCTGCCGATCGTGCGGCAAAAAGCCATCGCCATGATGCTCGTCATGATCCGGGCCGATCTCGCCGCGCTCAACGTGACCCACGCGGTGTTTTTCTCCGAGCGCTCGTTGACCGACGGCAAGGACGAGGTCGGTGCCACTATCGCGGCGCTGCGCGCGGCCGGGCATGTCTATGAAGGCCGCCTGCCGCCGCCCAAGGGCGCGCCGGTGGAGGACTGGGAGGATCGTGAGCAGACGCTGTTCCGCGCGACCGCGTTCGGCGACGACGTCGACCGGCCGCTGATGAAATCGGACGGCAGCTACACCTATTTCGCCGCCGACATCGCCTATCACAAGTCCAAGTTCGACCGCGGCTTTGGCAACCTGATCGACGTCTGGGGCGCCGACCACGGTGGCTACATCAAGCGGGTCGCGGCGGCCGTGAAAGCGGTTACCGGCGGCAAGGCCGCGCTTGACGTCAAGATCGTCCAGCTCGTGCGTCTCTTGCGCGCCGGAGAGCCGGTCAGAATGTCGAAGAGGGCCGGGGACTTCGTCACCTTGCGTGAAGTGGTGGATGAAGTCGGCCGCGACGCCGTGCGCTTCATGATGCTATACCGCAAGAACGACGCCGTGCTCGACTTTGATCTGGCCAAGGTGATCGAGCAATCGCGCGACAATCCGGTGTTCTACGTGCAGTACGCCCATGCACGCGCGCAGTCCGCGTTTCGCAACGCGCGCGAGGTCGTGCCCGATCTCCCAGTGGATACGGCCGAACGCTCGGCCTTCGTGGCGGGCGGTGCGCTGGAACTTCTCGACGATGCGGGTGAGTTCGCGCTGATGAAGAAGATCGCGCTTTATCCGCGTCTCATCGAGGCTGCAGCGATCGCCCATGAGCCGCACCGCGTTGCCTTTTATCTCTATGAACTCGCGAGCGAATTCCACGCACAGTGGACGCGAGGCAAAGACTCGCCACATTTACGGTTCATTATCCAAAATGATCCAAGACTAACGGTGGCTCGCCTTGCTTTGGTTCAAGGCGTCGCTACCGTCCTGGCTTCCGGGCTCGCCTTGCTCGGAGTTGGGGCGCCTGACGAGATGCGGTAATCTCGCTTCGGTCGCGTGGATGCCATCCCTGGGGCGGCGGATTGGCCAAAGGCTTACCGAGCGCACAACGGGATCGGTGGCAGCATGAGTATGGCGGAAGACACACGATATCGTTCCGATGCCTTGCACGATCCGGACCGGCAGGATCCGGCCGACGCCGTGCATGAGCCGCGCAACGATCCGCTTACGGAACTCGCGCGTCTGATCGGGCAGAGCGATCCGTTCGGCGACGCCAAGGGGCGCCGCGCGCACCTCGGTTCCCCGCAAGATCAGCAAGCGCCGGGCTGGCTCGCGCGGCCCGATGCCGCATCCGCCGACGATCAGGCGGGCTATGCGGACCATTCCTACGCCGAGCGGTCCTACGGCACGTATCGCCAGCAGGACGACCAGCAGCACGACGCGTCATACGATCCGTATCCGGCACAAGGCGCTTACGCGCACGGGGAGCACGCCG
>JAXDNZ010000293.1:0-2922 GCA_034669185.1 Hyphomicrobiales bacterium | reverse complement strand
GTGAGCTATCAGATCGTGCTCACCAAGGCCGACGCGCTGAAAGCCAGCGCGCTCGAGGAGCGGATCGCCGAGACCGTTGCGGCGCTCGCGAAGCGTCCGGCGGCGTTCCCCGAGGTGCTGGCGACCTCGGCGCGCCAGGATGTCGGCATCCCGGAGCTGCGCGCCGCGGTCGCGCGGCTGATCGCCGAGCGCAAGGGCTGATCACGCGGTTTCGGCTCGCTCGTCCCGCTCCTCGAAAATGCGCGCGAAATCGCGCTCGAGCTGCGCGCGGTCGACGCCGTCGGCGCGCATCAGCACGCCGATCAGCGGATCGGCCAGCATCTCGTCGAGCGTCTGTTCGTCGTGACACCATCTCATGGTCGGTCTCCCGATAACTGTTGCGATCACGCGGCGGCCGCGAGCGCGTTGCAGCGCGACTGCAGCTTGAGCGAAGCCGCCGCGACGGCCTTCTCGGCGGCCTCCGGGCCGTAGGCGGTCCCCTCGACTTCGAGCACCTCGACGTCGGTGATGCCGAGGAACGCGAGCACGCCCTTGAGGTATGGCACCTGGAAGTCGAGCGCCGGGTTGTTCGCATAGACGCCACCGCGCGCCGCCACCAGGATCGCGTGCTTGCCGGTGACGAGCCCCTTCGGGCCGGCCTCGCTGTAGCTGAAGGTGCGGCCCGCGCGCGCCACGTAGTCGATCCAGGCCTTGAGGTTCGACGGGATGGTGAAGTTGATCATCGGCGTCGCGATCACCACGACGTCGGCGGCGAGCAATTCGTCGACGAGCTCATCCGAGAGCGCCAGCAATGCGCGCTGCGCGCCGGTCTGCGGTCCGCCTGGCGACCGCGTCGCGGTGACGAAATCGGCGTCGATATGCGGCAGCGGTGTCTCGGCGAGATCGCGCGTCACGATCGAGGCGTCCGCCTGCCGCCGCCGCAGTTCGCCCAGCACGTTGTCGGCGACCCGGTTCGAGAACGAGGCAGCGCCGCGCGGGCTGGAGGTGATGTGCAGGATGTTCATGGCGAATGCTCCTTGGACTGCAGGCGCCGCGGAAAGCCGCGTGACTCGCCTCCTCTGGTGTGGTACTGACCGGTAACATATATGCACGATACTGACCGGTAACACCCCTGTCAAGTCCCGAAACGCCATGAAGCCGCAAGCTACGTCAAACACTGAGGAAAAGACGAAATCTTCGCCGCGCGAGCGCATCGTCGCGACCGCCTCGGAGCTGTTCTATCGGCACGGGATTCGGGCCGTCGGCGTTGAGGCGATCGCGGAAGCCGCCGGCACCAACAAGATGACGCTCTACCGGCATTTCGCCTCGAAGGACGAGCTGGTCGCCGAATATCTGCGGCGTCTGGCGGCAGAGGCTGGGCTGTCTTGGGAGGGTCTTGCGAGGGCCCATCCGGGCGATCCGCGCGCGCAGCTGCGCGGCTGGCTCGCCGCGATGCAGGCGCACGTGCTCGACACCGGCCAGCGCGGCTGCGCGCTGGCCAACGCCGCCGTCGAGCTGCCCGACAAGGACCACCCGGCGCGCTGCGTGATCGAGCAGTTCAAGGGCGATCAGCGCAGCCGGCTGGTCGCTCTCTGCGCCGCCAGCGGCGTCAGCGAACCGGAGCTGCTGGCCGACGAGCTCTTTCTCCTGCTCGAAGGCGCGCATGTGAGCGCACAGAGCCTCGGCCCGCAGGGTCCGGCCTCGCGGCTCGTGCGCATGGGCGAGGCGCTGATCGCCGCGCATCAGCCTTCTTCCCTCGCCCCGCGCTAACCGGGAGAGGGAAGAGAGAACCGCCCCTTTCCCCCACTGCCCCCGAACGCTAAAAGCGGCCGGCAAACGCCGGAACGCCAGGATGACCGCCTCGCCGCTCGACCAGGCCCGCACCCTCATCGAGGCGCTGCCGCACATGCAGCGCTACGACGAGGAGATCGTCGTGGTGAAATACGGCGGCCACGCCATGGGCGACGAGGCGATGGCCAAGAGCTTCGCGCGCGACATCGTGCTGATGGAGCAGACCGCGATCAATCCGGTGGTCGTGCACGGCGGCGGGCCGCAGATCGGCGACATGCTCAAGCGCCTCGGCATCGAGTCGAAGTTCGCCGGCGGCCTGCGCATCACCGACGCGCCGACGATCGAGATCGTCGAGATGGTGCTGGCCGGTTCGATCAACAAGCAGATCGTCGGCTACATCAATGCGGCGGGCGGCAAGGCCGTGGGACTGACCGGCAAGGACGGCAACATGGTCCAGGCGCGCAAGATCACGCGCAGCGTCATGGACCCGGGGTCCGATATCGAGAAGATCGTCGATCTCGGCTTCGTCGGCGAACCGGACAAGGTCGACACCATGGTGCTGACCCAGATTCTCGGCCGCGACCTGATCCCGGTGCTGGCGCCGATCGCGACCTCGGCGGAGGGCGGCACCTGGAACGTCAACGGCGATACCTTCGCGGGCGCCATCGCGGGCGCGCTCAAGGCGAAGCGCCTGCTGTTGCTCACGGACGTGCCCGGCGTGCTCGACAAGTCGAAGCAGCTGATCAAGGAGCTGTCGGTCAACGACGCACGGGCGCTGATCGCCGACGGCACGATCTCGGGCGGCATGATCCCGAAGGTCGAGACCTGCATCTATGCGCTGGAGGCCGGTGTCGAGGGGGTCGTGATCCTCGACGGCAAGGTCGAGCATGCGGTGCTGATCGAGCTGCTCACCGACGCGGGCGCCGGAACGCTGATGCACAAGTGATGCGATCTTTCCTGATCCTCATCTCTTAGGCACATCGGACAAGGTCAAAGGCTCGGGGGTTCCGGGCGGGCGCACAGGAGGGGCAAGAGCCGTGGATAGCAAGTTCCTCACCGTGGTGGTGTGCATGCTGGCGATCTTTGCCGGCATCGGCCTCATGCGCTGGATCCGGACGCGTGAAGAGAGGAACAAGAAATAGCCCCGTGAGG
>JAXDNZ010000292.1:0-3515 GCA_034669185.1 Hyphomicrobiales bacterium | reverse complement strand
GACCATAGCGGTCGCGCGCCGCGCGGAAATGATGGCCATCGCCGTAGCCTGAATCGCCCACATGATAGATGCGTCCCGCCGGCGTCTCGATGATGAACGCCGCCCACAGCGCCTTGTTGCGGTCGGTGAGCCCGCGCGCCGACCAATGCCGCATGGGGCCAAGCGTCACGGCGACGCCCGGGCCGAGCACGACGCGATCGTGCCAGTCGTAGGCCTCGGCGCGGATCGCCGGATCGTGCGCCTTCATGATGGTGTCGTTGCCGAGCGGTGTGACGACGCGCGGACGATGCGCCGCGGCAAGACGCGAGAGCGTATCGACGTCGAGATGGTCGTAGTGGCAGTGCGAGACCAGCACCACGTCGATCGGCGGCAGCGCCTCGATCGCGATGCCCGGCGCGTTGTGCCGCTTCGGTCCGAGGAAACGGACCGGCGAGACGCGCTCCGACCACACCGGATCGGCGAGGATGTTCAGGCCCGCCGTCTGGATCAGCAGGCTCGCATGGCCGACATAGGAGATGCGCCATTCGGGTCCCGCCACGCGTGGCGGCGGCTTGTCGCTGTAGGCGCTCGGCACCCACTCGGGCCACCGTTGTGCCTCGCCGCTGGTGAAAAAGCGCCACTGGTCGACAAAGCTTTTTGGCGGCGAGCCGTTGGGATCGAAGAAACGCGTCCCGTCGAAGTGATCCGACACGGGGCCGTCGTAATAGCGCGCGGTCGCCGAGCGCAGGCCGAACACCCCACCGACGGCCCCGAGAGCGGCGAGACCGGCGAGCAAGCGGCGGCGGGAGAGGAGAGGCATCTGCTAATGCTTACGCTGTCGGTGAAGGAACGTCCGCTTGCCCCAAGTCTTGACTTTCGGCGGGCTCAAGTACCGCGATGGGTTGGCCATTTCGAAAGACACGAAACGACTCCCCACGCTCGACCGCGTCCAGGATCGCGTCAAACCTTTCAATTACTTCGCCGAAATCCAATTCGGTCATGGCAAGTCTCCGGACGATCCCGATCATATGCAAATGATTGAAGCGGCTCAAATTCCGGACAAATTCCCTTCATCACTTAAGCTTGACTTTCTTAAGCTTCAGACTAGTTTCCCGCCGCTCTCGACAAGAGCCCGTAAGTCCAATTCACCGACTGGCCCTTGAGGCCGGCGGCCAACGCCCGACAGCGCAATGCGCCCTCGGGCGCGAAAGTGTTTGAACCTCATCCTGAGGAGCCGCCGGAGGCGGCGTCTCGAAGCAGAGGTCGCGAGAAGGACCGATGTTCGACAGCCTGTCGGAACGCCTTGGCGGAATCCTCGATCGTCTGACGCGGCGCGGCGCGTTGTCGGAGGCCGACGTCGATGCGGCGCTGCGCGAGGTCCGCCGCGCGCTGCTCGAAGCCGACGTCGCCCTCGACGTGGTGCGCTCGTTCGTCGACGAGGTCAAGAAACACGCGGTCGGTATCGCGGTGATCAAGTCGGTCACGCCGGGCCAGATGGTCGTGAAGATCGTGCACGACCAGCTCATCCAGACGCTCGGCTCGAGCGCCGATCCGATCGACCTCAATGCGCCGGCGCCGGTCGCCGTGATGATGGTCGGCCTGCAGGGCTCGGGCAAGACCACGACCACCGCCAAGATCGCGCGTCGCCTCACCGACCAGGGCAAACGCAAGGTGCTGATGGCCTCGCTCGACACGCGCCGTCCGGCCGCGATGGAGCAGCTCGCGGTCCTCGGACGGCAGGTCAATGTCGATACCCTGCCGATCGTGGAGGGCCAGTCGCCGCCGCAGATCGCGACGCGCGCGCTCCAGGCCGCGCGTCTCGGCGGCTACGACGTGGTCATGCTCGACACCGCCGGCCGCATCACGCTCGACGAGGCGATGATGGCGGAGGCCGCCGAGGTCAAGCGCGCGGCCGGTCCGCACGAGGTGCTGCTGGTCGCCGACGCGCTGACCGGCCAGGACGCCGTCAATCTCGCTCGCTCGTTCGACCAGCGCGTCGGCCTCACCGGAATCGTGCTTACGCGCGTCGATGGCGACGGACGCGGCGGCGCCGCCCTCTCGATGCGCGCGGTCACCGGCAAGCCGATCAAGCTGATCGGCACCGGCGAAAAGCTCGACGCGCTCGAGGACTTCCATCCCTCGCGCATCGCCGACCGCATCCTCGGCATGGGCGACATCGTCTCGCTGGTCGAGAAGGCCGCCGCGACGATCGATGCAGAGAAGGCCGCGCGCGTCGCCGAGAGGATGCGCAAGGGCGCGTTCGATCTCTCCGATCTGCGCGAGCAGCTCACCCAGATGCAGACCATGGGCGGCATGAGCGGGCTGATGGGCATGCTGCCCGGCGTCGCCAAGATGAAGAACCAGATCGCGAATGCGAATCTCGACGACCGCATGCTCAAGCGTCAGGTCGCGATCATCGACTCGATGACGCCGAAGGAGCGCCGCAATCCGGATCTGCTGAAGGCGAGCCGCAAGCGCCGCATCGCGTCCGGTTCGGGCACCAGGCCCGAGGACATCAACCGGCTCCTCAAGATGCACCGGACCATGGCCGACATGATGAAGGCGATGGGCGGGGGAAAGCGCGGCCCGCTGGCGGCGCTCGGCAACATGATGGGTTTCGGCGGCGGCATGCCGAGCCCGGAAGAGATGGCCAAGCTCGCCGAGAAGATGCCCGGCGGGTTGCCGGGCGGGCTTCCGGGTGCGCCGGGCGGGCTTCCGTCGGCGATGCCCGGGCTGCCGCCGAAATTTCCCGGAACGATGCCCGGCGGGCTCGCGGGTCTCGGCCCCAGGCTGCCGGGCCTCGGCGGCTTCCCGGGCCTTGGAAAGAAGAAATGACGTTCACCCCCACCTGTCATTCCCGGAATGACGAGCTTTGTTGAGAAAGGACTTCAGATGTCGTTGAAAATCCGGCTCGCGCGTGCGGGCACCAAGAAACGTCCGGTCTATCACATCGTGATCGCGGACAGCCGTTCGCCGCGCGACGGTCGCTACATCGAGCGCCTCGGCTACTTCAATCCGCTGATGGCGAAGGACAACAAGGACCGGCTGCGGCTCGATCTCGACAAGGTCAAGGCCTGGATGGCGAAGGGTGCGCTGCCGACCGATCGCGTGTCGCGCTTCCTCGACGATGCCGGCGTGATGAAGCGCGAGAAGCGCAACAATCCCGAGAAGGCGAAGCCGAAGAAGAAGGCGCAGGAGCGCACCGCCGCTGCCGCCACTGCGGCTGCTGCTCCGGCCGAAGGTGCGGCGCCTGCCGCTGCGCCTGCCGCGAGCTGATCCATGTTCCGCTCATTCCCGCGCAAGCGGGAATCCAGGGGCCAAGAACTGGGTCCCCGCTTTCGCGGGGAGGAGCGGGCAGAATGAGCGCTCGCGTCTGTATCGCGCAGATCGGCGCCGCTCATGGCGTGCGCGGCGAGGTGCGGTTGCGCGCGTTCACCGAGGATCCGATGTCGGTGCGGCGTTACGGGCCGCTCGAGGCCGATGACGGCCGGCGCTTCGAGATCGAGGCGGTGCGCCCGGCGAAAGACATCCTGGTC
>JAXDNZ010000291.1:0-4977 GCA_034669185.1 Hyphomicrobiales bacterium | reverse complement strand
GCTCGCTCGAGGTGATTTGCTTTTTGTCGGCGTCGGTCATTGAGCGCCAAAGCGAACCCATGTCGGCGGTCGCCTCGATGCAGCCGCTCGCGGGATCGAGCCGCACGATGGTGAGCGTCTGGAACAGATTGCCGTAAAGCTTGCCGTCGACCAGTTCGAGCTCGTTCAGGCCGAGGGTCTCTCCCGGCTTGTTCGAGCGGAGCTTCACCGTGCGTTTGATCGCGAAGGTTTTTGGGTCGGCGAAGAAGAACGACGACGTACCGTCGCTGAAGATCAGGTTGGTACCGTCGTTGGTGAGGCCCCAGCCCTCGCGCGGGTTGCGCAGCGTGCGCTTGAGCTTCGCATCGAGGCCGTAGACAAAGACCTGATGCTCCTGCCAGGTGAGCTGGAAGATTTCGTCATTGAGGATGGTCAGTCCCTCGCCGAACACTTTCGTCCCTTGATCGAGCAGGTTCGTGACCTTGCCGTCGGGGGCGATCGTATTGAGGCCGGAATGCCCGCCGATCGCGCCCGTGCTCTCGAACAGCTTGCCGTCGCGCCATTCGAGCCCCTGCGTAAAGCCGACCGCGCTGCGCACGATCTTGTCGGTCACCTCAAAGCGCAGCGGGATCGGGGCGGGGCAGTCGGCGGCGTGTGCGGTAGAGGCCGCGATGAGTGCAAGTGTCAGACAGAGCGTGCGGGCACAGATCAGCATGGCCGGCGTTTTACACCGGTCGGTCGCCCTTCGTCACCGTCAGTGTGCGGTTGTCGACGCCGGGAAGCATCTTGGCCGGATCGCGCGTGACCACGATGTCGAGCACGGTCGGGCTCGCGGTGTTCTCGAGGCCGTCGCGCAGTGCGGCCGAGAGCTTGTCCGGGTCTTCGACGCGGATGCCCTTGCAGCCCATGGCGCGGGCGATCGCCGCATAGTCCATCTCGACCAGTTCAGACGACTGATAGTTTCCGGTGCCGAACATCGAGTGCTGCAGCGCCTTCACATAGCCCGACGCGGCGTTGTTGAACACGCACAGGACGAACGGCGTACCGATGCGGCGCGCGGTCTCGAGTTCTCCGAGCGTCATGTTGAAGCCGCCGTCGCCGGTGAGACCGATCACGCGCCGGCCGGGCGCCGCCAATTGCGCGCCCATGCTGCCGGGCAGGCCGTAGCCGATCGACGCGAAGCCGCGGTCGGCGATGAAGTGGCGTCCGGCGCGCTTGGTGTCGAACAGCAAGCCGCCCCAGTGGCCGGCAAAGCCGCCGTCTGCCACCAGGATCGCGTCGTCCGGCATGATCGCGTTGAGTTCGCCCATCAGGCGTCCGACATTGATCGGCTTTTCTCCCGACTTGAGGCGGTCGGCCGCGCCCTCGCGCCACTTGGCCATGCGCGACGGCACTTCGGCGCAATAGGGCTGCCGCTTTATGCGCGCGCTGCCGCCGTCGGCGAGCGCCGCCGTCAGATCCTGCAGCGCGAGCCGCGCATCGGCGACAAGCGCCACGTCGGTGCGGGTGGTGCGGCCGATCTCCTCGGCCAGAATGTCGATGTGGATCACCGGCTTGCCGGGCGGGATCAACTGGAAGCGCCGCGTCGGGATCTCGCCGAGCTTGCAGCCGACCACGATCAGCGCGTCGGAGGCCGCCACGAGATCGTTGGCGATGCGCGAGTAACGCCCGAAAAGGCCGGCCGAGAGCGGGTGCGTGCAGGCAATCGCGCCCTTGCCGGACATCGTGTGCGCGACCGGAATACCGAAGCCTTCGGCGAGCGCGAGCAGCGCGTCGTAGCCCTCCGAGATGTGGATGCCGCCGCCGGCCAGCAGCAGCGGCCGCTCGGCTTTTGCGATCAGCGCGGCAGCGCGCTCGACCTCGTGCGGATCGGGCCGCGTGCGCCGCGCCTGGGCTTTCAGTGTGCTTTCGTCGACCCAGAAGTCGGCGGCATCGAAATCGTGCTCGCCGTGGCAGACATCCTCCGGCACGTCGAGCACCACCGGGCCTGGCCGCCCGCTGGTCGCGACCGCGAAGGCGCGGCGCACCAGTTCTGGAATGCGCTTGGTCGCCTCGACGCGGATCAACTCCTTCACGGCAGGTTTCAGGATTTCGACCTGCCGTGCTTCCTGCGTCATGTTCTTCCAGGCGTGATCGCGGTTGGCGTCGCCGACGATCGAGATCATCGGCATGCCGGCGTTGAGAGACTCCACCAGCGCGGTCACAAGATTGGTCGCGCCGGGCCCGAGCGTCGCGTCGCAGACCCCCGGCCGGTTGGTGACGCGCGCATAGGCGTCGGAGGCGAACGCGCCGCAGCGCTCGTCATTGATGAGGTAGTGTTTCAGTCCGAGCGCGCGCACCGCCTCGTAGAACGGCAGCAGCTGAAAGCCGCCCATGCCGAACATCGGCCCGACGCCGGAAAGCTTCAGCATCTCGGCAAGCGCCTGCCCGCCGTTGAGCTTGCGCGCCGAATTCGAGACGGGTGCGTTCATTTGATTTCCTTCGCGCGCGCGGCGACGAGCCGCGCCACCATTTCCTTCGCCGAAATCCCGATCTCAGCCCCGCATCGCGCTGCGCGCGCGTTCACCGCGGTGACGAAGCCGTCGCGGTAGGTTGATTGCCCGTCACCGATGCGCGCACTCCACGCACTGACGCAAGCGCCCGCGATGCCGCGCTGGTCGAGCACCGGAAGGCGGGCGACGCCGGCGTCTTCCATGCCGAAGTCGGCGTCGTTGTAGAACGCGGCGAACACCGCGATCTTGATCGCGGTCTCCGGCTTGCCGCCGAGCAGCGCGCCGTGCGAGCCGGTGACGACGATCTGGCCGATGTCTTCCGGCAGCACCAGCCCGGCGGAGTCGATCGCGTGCACGCGCACGCCGGGCGCTTCCGCTTCGCTCAGGCGAAAGCGCCGCTCCTCGCTCGGCGGCGGAGCGGGGCAGGGTGGCAGGTCGGTGCGTGCCAGCAGATCCAGCGCCTCCCGCGCGCTCATGCCGGCGCGGACGCCTGCGGCATGTGCATGTGAATTGACATAGGTGATCAGACCTCGTGCGGAACAGTCGGCGCCGTCGCCGATGCGCGCCGAACGATGGCCGATCGCCGCGGCCGCAACGCCGAGCTCGTCCAGATAATCGAGCCCGCCGATCCCGGCGCGCTCGCGGCCCACGCCGGCATCGCACAGAATCACCGCCTTGATACCGGCTTTCGCCGCCAGATAGGCCGCGTAAACGCCGCCGTGCGAGGCCGCAATCGCGGCGCACCCGCGCGCATCAGGCGGAAACACCGTTACGCTGTCGAGGACGAGTGGGGCCATTCCTGCCGCGTCAAGGCCACGAGCAGCATGGGCGGCTTGCGGGCTCGGGACGTTTTGCCTAGTGGATGTTTCCTGCGGCATGTTCAAACATGCCGCTCCTTCCCGCGCAAGACGCGCTTTCTCAAGGCTGGACCATGACCGATCCCGGCGACAATCTGCGCCGCCTGACCGACCTCTATGCGACGATGGCACGCATCCGCGCCTTCGAAGAGACGGCACTCGCGGCGCACAAGGCCGGCGAGATCCCGGGGCCGCTGCACGTCTCGATCGGGCAAGAGGGCGTCGCGGCCGGCATCTGCATGAACCTGCGCACCGAGGATCGCATTACTTCGAACCATCGCGGCCACGGCCATGCGCTCGCCAAGGGCGCCGACCCTAAGCGCATGATGGCCGAGCTTTTCGGCCGCGCGAACGGCTACTGCCGCGGCAAGGGTGGCTCGATGCACATCGCGGACTTTTCGGTCGGCATGCTCGGCGCGAACGGCGTGGTTGCGGGCGGCATCCCGATCGCGGTCGGCGCCGCACAGGGGCTGAAGGCGCAGAAGTCCGCCGCCATCGTCGCCTGCATGTTCGGCGACGGCGCGATCAATCGCGGGCCGTTCCTCGAAGGCTTGAACTGGGCGGCGCTGTTCAAGCTGCCGGTGCTGTTCGTATGCGAGGACAACGGCGTCGCGGCGTTCACCCGCGCCGACAGCGTGACCGCGGGGCCGGGCGTGATCGAGCGCGCGAAGTCGCTCGGCGTCGCGGCGATCACTGTCGACGGCAACAACGTGCTGGCAGTCGATGAGGCGGCGGCGGGCGCGGTGGCGGCGGTGCGTCGCGGCGCCGGGCCGCACCTCCTCCACGTGCGCACCTACCGCATCACCGGCCACACCTCGACCGATGCCGCCGCGTGGCGGCCGGCGGAAGAGGTCGACGAGGCACGCGCGCGCGATCCGATCAAACGGCTCGGCGGCGTGCTCGGCGAGCGCGGGGTTGCGGCGGCCGAACTCGACAGGATCGTCGATGCGGCGAAAGACGAGATGGCACAGGCACGCAAGGAGGCGAATGCGGCCGCCTGGCCGGCGCCGAGCGTGGCCTACGAGGACGTACAGGATACGGGAGCGGTTGCGTGGTCGAAGTCACATTGATCGAAGCATCGCGCCGCGCCGCGCTGCAGGAGATGCGACGCGATTCGCGCGTGTGGGTGCTGGGCGAGGACGTCGCGCGTGGCGGTCTCTGGGGACAGTACAGGGACTTCCTCGGGGAATTCGGCGCGGAACGCGTCGTCTCAACGCCGATCTCGGAATCGACCATCATGGGCGCGGGGCTCGGCTCGGCGCTGGTCGGCATGCGGCCGATCATCGAGATGCGCATCTTCGATTTCGTGATGTGCGCGATGGACGAGCTGGTGAACCAGATCGCCAAGATCCGCTACATGTTCGGCGGGCAGGCAAAGCCCGCCGTGGTGGTGCGGATGCCGCACGGCATGTGGCGCAATTCCGCCGCGCAGCACTCGCAGATGCTCGAAGCCTGGTTCGCGCACCTGCCCGGCGTGATCGTGGTGACGCCGGCGACGCCGGCCGACACGGCTGGCCTGCTGGTGCAGGCGATCCGCTCCGACGACCCGGTGCTGTTCTTCGATCCGAAGGACCTGTTCGGGGAGAGCGGCGAGATCGCCGATCCGATCGAGCCGATCCCGTTCGGCGTGGCGCGCCGCGTCGCCGAAG
>JAXDNZ010000290.1:0-4513 GCA_034669185.1 Hyphomicrobiales bacterium | reverse complement strand
GACGTCGCCCAGGACAGGATGCTTTATCTTCTCCACCCTGCCGACATAGACGTTCTGGATTGGGTTGTCGTAGGCGTCCAGCTTGAGGGGTCCGCGCGGCGCCTTGATCGACACCGTACGCATCGCTTTCAGGAACGCGTCGCGATCCTCGACATTGCCGTTAATCGAGTCGATCGCGGTCTTCGTCCACAGACCGGCCGTGTAGGCGGATTCGGCGAACCACGACGGCAGGCGCTTATACTTCGCCGCATAGGCATCGACGAATGCCTTGTTCTCCGGCGTATCGATACCGGCCGCGTATTGCAACGAGTTCGCGATCAGTCCGATGGCGCGATCGTCGACCTGCGGCAGCATGTCCTCCTGCAGCCAGTAGGTGCCGTAGATTTTGTGCTTCTTGTCCATGCCGAAGTTGAACCAGTCTTCGAACAGGCGGATGCGGTCCGCGCCCACGATGGTCACCGCGACGCCATCGGTACCGGCCGGGATGGAGTTGATCGTGGTGCCGTAGTCCTTGGTGCCGATCGGATTCCAGATCAGCCGCGCGACCTTGCCGCCAAGGTCGGTGAACGTCTTGATCGCACCGAGCGTCACCTCATGGCCGAACGTGTAGTCCTGCCCGATGAAGGTGACATTGCGCAGGCCGAGCTCCTTGTAGAGATACTCGCCGAACGGATGGCCTATCTGGCTAGACGAAATCGCGGTACGCACCACTGTCGGCGTGCGATCCCATTTCGTCACGTTGTCGGCGCCGGCTGCGTCCATCACGAGCGGTACGCCGGTCTCCTTGCTGACCTGCGCGACTGCGGGCCCTTCGTGACCGCACAGCGGGCCGACCATGAAGTGCACTTTCTCTTGCAGCACAAGGCGCCGCGCTTGCGTCAGCGCCTGATCCGGATTGCAGGTGGTGTCGCCGGTGACGATCTCGATTTTGCGGCCGCCGGCGGTCATGCCGGCCTGTTCCCAGAACAGCCGGAAGCCATTGACCATCTCGGCGCCGGGCGAGGCGAGCGGGCCGGTAATCGGCGGCAGGAAGCCGATGCGGATCGGCCCCTTGTCCTGTGCTTGTGCAGTTGTCGCGAAACCAGCCAGCGACGCGGCGGCTGCCAAGACCGACGCGGCACGCGCGAAAAGACCGAGCGAAAGCATATGCCCTCCCTTGAGCTTGTTTCTGTTTGTTGTGGCATCCGGATATCGGATGTGGCGCGGCATCGCGGATGCTTGTTCGCCGCGCCGCCTTCCGCCATGATCGAAGATATGACCCCCGTGGCGATTTCATCGGCACCCCCTGCCGGTGTCAAGCCGACCTGCGATTCAGCCGCATGCAGCCAGCGTTGCATTCGCAGCACGGCAACCTCATCCGGGCTTATCTGATGGACAGCACACCCGCGCGCTTTGGCAGTGATCACGGTACGCTACGCAGCGAGGATGAGCCGCTGCTGACCGGCAAGGGCCGCTTCACCGATGACCTCGACGCGCCGGGCCAGGTCCATGCGGTGTTCGTGCGGGCGTCGGTCAGCCATGCGGCGATCCGCAGCGTGGATGCAACGGAGGCACGCGCGATGCCGGGCGTGCTCGGTGTGTTCACCGGCCGAGACCTTGCCGATGACGGGCTGGGTGCGATCCCGCCCGTCGCGGTCTTTCCCGGCCGCGACGGCAAGCCGATGTTCGCGGCCGCGATGCCGCCGCTCGCGGTCGATCGCATCCGCTATGTCGGCGAAGGCGTCGCCATCGTGGTTGCGCAGACGCTAGCGCAGGCGCTCGATGCATCCGAGCGCGTGACGGTCGATCTCGATGAGCTCGCGTCCGCGCCCGATGTGCTGAGCGCGATCGCAGGCGGCGCGGTGGCGATCCATGTGGGGCGGCCCGACAACATCGCGCTCGACTGGACCGACGGGAATAGCATGACGACCGATGCCGCCTTCGCCAATGCCGCCCACATCGAGCGCGTGCGGCTCGAGGACACGCGCCTGGCGCCGGTTTCGCTCGAGCCGCGCTCCGGCATCGGCATGTGGGATGAGGCGAAACAGAAGTACACACTGGTCGCTTCGACGCAGGGCGTCGCGGTCGTGCGCAAGCTGCTGGCGGAAGGTGTGTTCAAGGTGCCGCTCACGTCGATCCGCGTGCTGACCCACGATGTCGGGGGCGGCTTCGGCATGAAGGCGCAGTGCTATCCGGAGTATGCAGCAGTCCTTTATGCGGCGCGCAAGGTCAGGCGGTCGGTACGGTGGTGTAACACCCGAATGGAAAGTTTCCTTTCCGACTCGGCCGGGCGTGACGGCATTCTGGAAGGGGAACTCGCGCTCGACGCCAGAGGCAAGTTCCTGGGCCTGCGCATGCGCAATCTCGTGGGCCTCGGCGCCTACACGACGCAATACGCGGCGATCTTCTCGACCATGAATACCAAGAACTGCCTGTCGAGCGTCTATCGCATTCCGGCGATCAGTCTCGACGTGAAGATGGTACTGACGAACACCGCACCGCTCGGGCCCTATCGCGGCGCGGGTAGGCCCGAAGCGATCTACCTGATCGAGCGCCTAATCGATGGCGCAGCGCGCGCGATGAATATCGATCGCGTCACGTTGCGGCGGCGCAACTTCATCGCGCCGAACGCGATTCCCTACAAGACACCGAACGGGCCGATCTACGACAGCGGCGAATTCGAAGCCGCGATGGACAAGGCGCTCGCGCTCGCCGACTGGAAGGGATTCAACAAGCGCCGCGCGGCTTCGCGCCGGACCGGCAAGCTCCGCGGTATCGGGATGTGCTGCTTCCTGGAGGTGGCGGGCGGCATCCTGAACGAGAAAGCCGATCTGCGGTTCGAAGACGGCAAGGCCGTGATTCGGCTTGGCGTGCAGGCGATGGGGCAAGGGCATCTCTCCACACTGCCCCTCGTCGTGGCGAAACAACTCGGCATTGCGCTGGGCGACGTGAAGCTGATCGAAGGCGACAGCGACGAAGTGCCGGATGGCACGCCCTCGGTCGCGTCGCGCTCATTGATGATGGCAGGGAGCGCGAGCGCCATCGCGTGCGATATGGCAATCGACAAGGGACGGCGCATCGCATCCCAGATCTTCGAAGTCGCGGCCGGCGACATCGAGTTCTCGGGCGGTATCTATAAGGTGGCGGGCACCGACCTGAAGATGCCGATCCTCGAACTCGCCCAGAAGGCACGTTCGGTCGCGGACTTGCCGGACGACCTGAAAAATGGACTCGACTCCATGGGCGATTTCACGTCGCCGCAGATGTCGTTTCCAAACGGCTGTCACGTCTGCGAGGTGGAGATCGATCCCGCTACCGGCATCGTGTCGGTCGTCGCCTACGCGGCGGTGGATGATGTCGGCAACATCGTCCACGAGGTCATCGTGGACGGCCAGACCCACGGCGGTATTGCGCAAGGGCTCGGGCAGGTACTCGGTGAGCACGTACGATATTCAACAGACGGGCAACTCCTCAACGCGACGTTCATGGACTACCGCATGCCACGCGCGGGCGATGTTCCTGAACTGAGAATGGCGCATCACAGCGTGCCGTGCACGACCAACCCGCTCGGAGTGAAAGGAGCGGGCGAATCTGGCGTCGCAGGTTCGTTACCGTCCGCCATGAATGCCGTCATCGACGCGCTGTCCTTGCGCGGCATCGATCACTTCGATCTACCGGCGTCCCCGGATCGCGTCTGGGCAGCGCTCGCACAGAAGAGGTAAGTCGGTTGCGCCCAGCCCGACATACGGGAACAACTCCCTAGGTGTAAGGGCGAGAAGATGGTCCCGATGCTTGTCGGGGGGTAACTAAACTCGTGTGCGTAAAAAATTGACGCCGCGTAAAGGGCAGCCGACTAGGGCGTCTCGGTACGAGCTAGTCTCTAGCGGCCTTGATCGACTTCTCCATTCGTAACCGATTAAGGTAGCCCGGCGCGCGTCAAACGACGTGGTCAGCTCGTCATGACCGCGTTTAACTTGACCAGATTCATCAGGCTGGGACCTCCAAAAACCGAAGACATCGTGAGACGCGCGTCAGTCTTGCCTCCAGCGTGGAACCCGCGCACATTCAGGCCAATTCCGGAGCCATCCGGAGAATTTTGGGTAACCCGAGTGAGCAGAGCCACAAGGAAATGCGCCAGCCAACACCTGACTGGATTGCTGCCGCGGTCAATGCGTTTGCGCACGGTCGCGGCGATGACGCGACCTGGCTGGGTTCTCAGCGCGAGCGCTTGAACGATCTCGGCTTCGGTTGGCTGTATTTTGCATTGGCGCGCGCCGGCGAGGCGCAACGCGTGCTGGTACAGGGCACCGGTCGCGGCTTTTCTGCCGCTTGCATGGCGCTGGCGATCGAGCATCGGCCGGGTTCCATGTTGACCATCCTGGATCCGGGGTATCGCGAATGGCAGGTGGATGGTGAGACCCTGGATCAAGCCGAGGGTATCTGGTCCGAGCAGAAACAGGTGCAGCAGCACTTCGCTCCGCTCGGCCTAAGCAACATCGACCTCCTTTGCGAGCGATCGGACGAAGGTTACGCT
>JAXDNZ010000289.1:0-7332 GCA_034669185.1 Hyphomicrobiales bacterium | reverse complement strand
CTGGTCGACGTCTGGCAGCGGCTTGAGCTGCCGTTCGGCAATCGCGCGATGGCGGCGGAGTAAGGCGGCGTCCGCTCATTCCCGCGTAAGCGGGAATCCAGTTCTTATGGCCCTGGGTCCCCGCTTTCGCGGGGACGAGCGGAAGGAAAAGTTGCCCTCACGGCTCGGAATCCTTTTTCTTCCCGTTGCGCCCCTCCCACGCGCGGATCAGTCCGACCGCGGCGGGCAGCACCAGCGACATGAAGGTGAAGCGTGCGAGGTGGTGCACGCCGACGAAGACCGGATCGAGATGAATGGCGAATGCGATGATGGTCATCGCCTCCATCGCGCCCGGCGCATAGGCGATCACCAGGTTTCCGGTGCGCAGCGTCAGCAGCCATGCGACGAGGACCGCGAACAGGCAGCAGACCGCGGTCCCGACCAGCAGCGCGCCGATCCCGACAAGGCCGAGCCGCACCAGATGCCGGATATCGGCGCCGCCGAGCCGCGTGCCGATCATCGCGCCCATCACGACGAAGGAGCAGATCGCGACCGGCACGGGAAGAAACGCATGCACCCAGCCGCTGCCATGCAGCACGCCCGAGGCCGCCATTGCGCCGACGATCAATCCGCCCGGCAGGTTGAGCCGGTAGGCGGCGAGCGCCGCGCCGGACGAGACGGCGATCAGCACGGCGAGCTCGATCGCGGTTTGCGACAATGGGCCGGGCGCGCCGCGCGGCGGCGGCAGTCCGGCGACGCCGAACGCCGCGAAGATCAGCGGCAGCGCGACTGCCAGCACGAACAGCCGCACGGTCTGCACCATCGCGATCGCGCGCACGTTCGCGCCGGTGTCCTGCGCGAGCGCCATCGCCTGGGCGAGTGCGCCGGGTGCCGCGGCGAACAGCGCGTCGAGCGTGGGCCAGCCATGCACGAGCTTCAGATATGCCATGACGGAAACCGTGACCGCGACCATCGCGACCGCGAGCGCGACCATGCTGAGCGGCCACGTCACCATGGTGGCGAGCGTCTCGGGCGTGACCGACGAGCCGAGCGAGATGCCGAGGATCACGTAAACCACGCGCCCGACCTGCGTCGGGATCATCACCGGCCGTCCGGCAAGCGCTGCCGCCGACACGCCGACGATCGCACCGGACAGCCATCCGGCCGGCAGGCCGGCCAAGCCCAGCACCGCCCCGCCGACGCCCGCGACGAGCAGCGTTTCGGCAACGCGAGCGAGTTGGGAGCGAGCGGGCGCGGCTGACATCGGATCGCGCGATCAATGCCGTCCGCCGGCGACGAGGTCAAATGACCGCGCCGCATCGACGGCATGCAGGCACGGTCAGCCGCGCGTCAGGACTTCGGCGACACGGCCGATCGCGGTTTCCATCTGCTCCGCGTTGCGCGCGAAGCACAGGCGCAGGAAGCGCTCGCCGCCGGCCCCGAACGCGGTGCCGGGGGCCATGCCGACATTGGCCTCGTCGATCAGCCGCATGGTCAGGCGCCGCGTGTCGGGTTCGCCGTCGACCGAGAAGAACAGATAGAACGCGCCCAGCGGCGGCACGAAGCGGCAGCGTCCGGTCGCTGCCAATCCGGTGCACGCGATATCGCGGCCGCGGCGCGCGCGCTCGATCAGGTGCTCGGCGAAGCTCTCGCCGCGCTCGATGGCCGACACGGCGGCGCGCTGCATGAACTGCGCGACACCCGAGGTCGAGTACTGGATCAGGTTCTCGATGACCTGCCCGAGCGAGGGGTGGGCGGCGATCCAGCCGACGCGCCAGCCGGTCATCGCCCAGTTCTTGGAGAAAGTGTTGACGAACAGGATGCGGTCGTCCGGCTCCATCACGTCGAAGAACGACGGCGCGCGCGGACCCTCGCCATACCAGAAGCGGGCGTAGGTCTCGTCCGCGACGATCCAGAGCCCGTGACGACGCGCGAGCGCGAGCAGCGCGGTGAGATCCTCGCGCGACGCGGTCCAGCCGGTCGGATTGGAAGGCGAGACGACGAACAGCGCGCGGGTCCGCGGCGTCACCGCGGCGCCGAGGCGATCGAAATCGAGCGACCAGCCGGCATTGCCGAACGACATCGGCACTTCCACCGGCGCCGCACCAACGATGCCGGCCGCACCCGCGGCGTTCGGCCAGGTCGGGGTCGGTATGAGGACTTCGTCGCCGGCGCCGGCGACACAAGCCATCACGATCTGGATCGCCTGCATGCCGGAGCCGACGACATAGAACTCATCCGCTTCGAACTCGCGGCCGTACAGCGTCGTGTGATAGCGCGCCAGCGCCGCGCGCAATTCCGGAATGCCGCGCTGGTAGGTGTAGAAGGTTTCGCCGGCCGCGAGCGAGCGCGTCGCCGCCTCGCTGATGAAAGCGGGCGTGGGGAGGTCGCCCTCCCCGGCCCACAGCGGAATCAAGCCCTCGCGCCCGCGCCCGTATTTCATCGCTTCGACGATGCCGCTGTCGGGCGCCGCGCGCGCTTCGCGGCGCAGGCGACCGACGAGCGAGGTCGCAACCGGTTTGACCGCCGGATCGTTCATTCAAGCTTCTCCCCGCCCGGCACCTCGCCGACCCGGTCCATTGTAGAGATAACGCGCGGCGCGACTCATCAAAAGACGCAGCCCGTCGCATCAATTGCGTTGACGTCAGGCCGGCCGCCTGGCCAACAAGTCGCGGATCTCCTCCAGCAGTACTTCTTGCCTGGTCGGAGGGGCCGGCGCGGCCGGCTTCTCGGCCTCCTTCCGTATCAGCTTGTTGAGCCCGCGGATGATCAGGAACAGGACGAAAGCGATGATCACGAAGTTGATGGTGACGGTGAGGAAATTGCCGTAGGCGAGCACCGCGCCCTGCTTCTTGGCTTCGACCAGAGAATCGGCGGTCACCTTCTTCGACAGCGCGATGAAGTAATTCGAGAAGTCGAGCCCGCCCGTCACCGCGCCGATGACCGGCATGATGATGTCGGCGACCAGCGACGCGACGATCGCGCCGAATGCCGCACCGATGATCACGCCGATGGCGAGGTCGACGACGTTGCCGCGCATGGCGAATTTCTTGAATTCCTCGAGCATCAGCCCCTCCCTTTTCGTCCGTGCGCCACGCCTGCCGTCAGGCCGGCCGCCCGCTCACCGGCCTCGGTCCAATGGACAAAGCGCGGCCAAGTATGGTGACTTGAACGCTTGGAGCCGGAAGCCGCAAGGCCTCCGCGCGCAGGGTGGCTCGAGGGGCCGGCATGCTGCAAGGCTGGGTCGTCATCGCGGTTGCGCTCGGCTACATCGGGCTGCTGTTCGCGATCGCGACCTATGGCGACCGCGTACGGGAGCACCACCGCGTCACGCGCGCGCTGATCTATCCGCTGTCGCTCGCGATCTATTGCACGTCGTGGACGTTCTTCGGCTCGGTCGGCCTGGCCTCCCGCACCGGCTATGAGTTCCTGGCGATCTACATCGGCCCCGTGCTGGTGATCGGGCTCGCCTCACCGCTGATCGTACGGCTGGTCCGGCTCGCCAAGGCGCACAACATCACCTCGATCGCCGACTTCATCGCAGCGCGTTACGGCAAGCATCAGGGCGTCGCCGCGACCGTGGCGCTGATCGCGATCGTCGGCAGCGTTCCCTACATCGCGCTCCAGCTTAAAGCCGTTTCGGGATCGCTGAGCACCATCCTGACGCATCTCGACATCCGTACCGGCACCGCGCAGCCGATGATCGGCGACCTCGCGCTGTTCGTCGCGCTCTCGATGGCGGCGTTCGCGGTCCTGTTCGGCACGCGACACACCGACGCCACCGAGCATCAGGCCGGCATGATCCTGGCGATCGCCGCCGAATCCGTGATCAAGCTGATCTGTTTCCTGACTGTGGGCGTGTTCGTCACCTATTTCATGTTCGACGGCGCCGCGGCGATGTTCTCCGAAGCACTCAAGCGGCCGGACACCGCGGCGGTGCTGACGCGCGAGCCGATGATGAGCACGGTCATCACGATGACGCTGCTCTCCACCGTGGCGATCGTGCTGCTGCCGCGCCAGTTCCACGTCATGGTGGTGGAGAACCACAGCGAGAGCGAGATCCGGCGCGCGGCTTGGCTGTTCCCGCTCTATCTCGTGCTGATCAACCTGTTCGTGATCCCGATCGCGATCGCCGGCTTGCTGATTTTCCCGCGCGGCCATGTCGACAGTGACATGTTCGTGCTCGCACTGCCGCTTTCCACCGGGTTCGACCTGATGGCGCTGATCGCCTTCGTCGGCGGGCTTTCCGCCGCGACCGCCATGGTGATCGTTGAAACGGTGGCGCTCGCCATCATGGCCTCGAACGATCTCGTCGTCCCTTTCGTGCTCAAGCGGCGCGAGGCGCTGATGACGGGCGAGGGTGTCGGCGCGATGTTGCTGACCGCACGCCGTTTCGCGATTTTCGTGATTCTGCTGCTCGCCTACCTTTACTACCGCTTCGCCGGCGATGCGCAGCTGGCTTCGATCGGGCTCCTCTCGTTCGCAGCGGTCGCGCAGCTTGCACCGGCTTTCTTCGGCGGTCTGATCTGGCGGCGCGCCACCGCGGCGGGTGCGCTCGGCGGGATGATCGTCGGCGTGTTGGTCTGGTTCTACACGCTGATGCTGCCGAGCTTTGCCGACGCTGGCCTCCTCGGCAAGGACATCGTGACGCTTGGGCCGCTCGGTCTTGGATGGTTACGGCCGCAGGCGATGCTCGGCCTCGACATGCCGCCGCTCGTGCATGGCGTGATGTGGAGTCTGGCTCTCAACGTGACCGTCTATGTGGCGCTCTCGCTTTGGCGCGCGCCAAGTTCGATCGAGCGGCTACAGGCCAATCTTTTCGTGCCGTACGAGCTCACGCCCATCACGCCGAGCTTCCGCCTCTGGCGTTCCTCGGTGACCGTCGAGGAACTGACCACGACGGTCGCGCGCTATCTCGGCGAGGAACGTACCCGATCCTCATTCGAAAGCTTCGCGTCGACCCGGCGGATCAGCCTCGATCCGCAGCAAGAGGCGGACTTCCAGTTGCTGCGCTACGCCGAACACGTGCTCGCGTCGGCGATTGGCGCGGCCTCTTCACGCCTCGTTCTCTCGCTCCTGCTGCGCAAGCGGACCGTGTCCACGGCGGCCGCGCTCAAACTGCTCGACGACGCCAACACGGCGATCCAGTACAACCGCGAAGTCCTGCAGACCGCGCTCGATCACGTGCGCCAGGGCATCGCGGTATTCGACAAGGAGCTGCAACTCGTCTGCTGGAACCGGCAATTCGGCGAAATCCTCGACCTGCCGCTCTCGCTGACCCGCGTCGGCATCGGTATCGATGAGATCCTGCGCCACGACGCCGAACGCGGCGCGCTCGGGCCCGGCCGCGTCGACGATCTCGTGCATGAGCGCATTACGCGCTACCTGTCCGGCGCCGAGCCAATTCGCGAGCGCTTCGCCGATCGCGGGCTTGTCATCGAGGTGCGCGCCAACCGCATGCCGGACGGCGGCCTGGTCACGACATTGACCGATGTGACACCGAGCGTCGAAGCCGCAGAGGCGCTTGAGCGCGCCAACGAAAACCTGGAGCGGCGCGTCCGGGAGCGCACCGAAGAACTGACCCGCCTCAATGACGCGCTCGCGCGTGCCAAGGCCGAGGCCGACGACGCGAACATCTCCAAGACGCGCTTCCTCGCGGCTGCGAGCCACGACATCCTGCAGCCGCTCAACGCCGCGCGCCTTTACGTGACGAGTCTGGTCGAGCGCCAAGGTAGCGGCGAGGATGCGCGCCTCGTCTCCAACGTCGATGCCTCGCTCGAGGCGGTCGAGGAAATCCTCGGCGCCCTGCTCGACATTTCGCGACTCGATTCCGGCGCGATGAAGCCCGAGGTCACGAGCTTCCGCATGGACGAGTTGATGCGCCAGCTCGAGGTCGAGTTCACGCCGCTCGCGCGCGCAAAGGGGCTCAAGCTCGCCTTCGTACCAAGTACGCTGTCGGTACGCTCCGACCGGCGCCTGTTGCGGCGGCTGTTGCAGAATCTGGTCTCGAACGCGGTGAAATACACGCCGCAAGGCCATGTGCTGATCGGCTGCCGCAGGAGCGGCGGCCGACTGCGCATCGATGTCTACGACACCGGGCTCGGCATCCCGCATTCGAAGCAACGCGTGATCTTCAGGGAGTTCCACCGACTCGACCAGGGCGCCAAAGTGGCACGCGGTCTCGGCCTCGGCCTTTCAATCGTGGAGCGCATCGCGCGTGTGCTCGACCACCGCATCGCGCTGCAATCGAAGCCCGGAAGCGGCTCGCATTTCTCGGTCGAAGTACCGCTCGCGCCGGCGCTGCCGAGCGATGCGCGCGCGCGCACCGCGCAGCGGGTCGACGTCGGACAGCTCGCCGGCATGCTGGTGCTGTGCGTCGACAACGAGCCGAATATCCTCGACGGCATGGAGACGCTGCTCGGTGGCTGGGGCTGCCATGTGCTCAAGGCCGCGGACCTGAAATCCGCGCTTGCGGCGCTCGCCGACGCCAAGGCGACCCCGAACGGGCTGCTGGTCGACTATCATCTCGACGCCGGCAACGGCATCGACGCGATCGGCGCGCTGCGCTGGCGGTTCGGCGCTGAACTGCCGGCGATCCTGATCACCGCAGACCGCTCGCCGCATGTGCGCGAGGATGCTCGTGCGCGCGACATCCAGGTATTGCATAAGCCGCTCAAGCCCGCCGCATTGCGCGCGCTGCTCGCGCAATGGCGTGTGCAGCGGATGGCGGCGGCGGAGTGAGGCCGTTATTCCGGGCTCGCGCCGTGGTCGCGCCCGCAATGACAACTACTGCGCCGGCTGCGACCACTGCCCAGCTTCGATCTTGGCCGCCGCGATCACCGCCTGCGTGCGGCTGTCGACGCCGAGCTTTTGCAGGATCGCCGATACGTGCGCCTTCACGGTCGCTTCGGAGACCGTGAGATTATAGGCGATCTGCTTGTTGAGCAGGCCCTCCGACAGCATCATCAACACGCGCACCTGCTGCGGCGTCAGCGTTGCGAGCCGCGCCATCAAGTCGGCGGTCTCTGCATCGGTGCTGGCTTCGAGGTCGACGTCGGGCGGCGTCCACACACCCCCTTCAAGCACGCGCGCAATCGCGGCGCGCATCGCCTCGACGCCGAGTGTCTTCGGGATGAACCCGGACGCGCCGAACTCCATGCAGCGGCGGATCACGGTCGGATCGTCGTTGGCCGATACGACGACCACCGGTACGCTTGGGTACTGCGCGCGAAGATACATCAACCCGGAGAAGCCGCGCACGCCCGGCATCGTCTAGTCGAGCAGCACGAGATCGACGTCGTCGCTGCGGTCGAGCAGCGCGGCCGCGTCCTCGAACGAGCCCGCTTCGCCGAT
>JAXDNZ010000288.1:0-12543 GCA_034669185.1 Hyphomicrobiales bacterium | reverse complement strand
AAGGCAGAGTCGAGCGTGATGGGACGCTGTCAGTGCTAAAGTCTGCTGGCCGGCGATGATGCACCCGTCGTGCAGCGAGGCCTTATGAGCCGCATATCGAAGGATTCGTGCCGGTCTGCGCAGAACTCCGCACCCCGGCACGGCTGCTTGTTTCAGCGGGCCTGCGTCACCGTAAGTTTCGCGGCAGCATCTTATGAATGGCGGTCGCCGCGATAGCGGCGTGGCCGATTCCCACGCTCAGCTGGTGCAGATCGCTCACGACATCGCCGGCCGCGAACAATCCGGGCACGTTCGTCATTTGATGTTCGTCCACCTTGAGCGTTCCGCCCTCGGCGCTGGCTGCGCCGAGGCGCGTGGCAAGTTCGGAACGAATGGTGCAGCCGAGCGCAGGATACAGCACGTCCAGCTCGTGGCGCTGGCCGTCTCCAGCAGTGATGAATATCGAGCCGTTCCTTCGCGCCATCGCTGACGGCAAGGTGACGATGCTGATCCCGGCTTCAATCAATTCTACCGATGCCGCTCCAGAATTCTGCTTCGGCTTATCCGTCGTGAAGACGGTGATGAAGCGGCTGTAGGACCGCAGGAAGAACGCTTTGGAGCCGGCGGACGCCAGTGGTCCTATCACGCCGATTCGCTGATCCATCGCCTCATAGCCGTCGCAGATTGGGCAGTAGCGAAGCCACCCTTCGCTCGCACCCCGGTCCATCCCAGGCACTTTGGGCGCTTCATCGACCAGTCCGGTTGCGATCAGTACGCAGCGCGCTCGTACCTCGCCATCGCGCATTCGAGCGAGGAAGCCGCCGTCAGGATGGGCGGCGAGGGTTCCGACGCGATCGTGCTGAAGAGTGCCGCCGTATCGCGAGGCCTGTGAGCGAAGCTTGCCGATAAGCTCTTTCCCTCCGATACCGCTGAAGCCCGGATAGTTATGGCTCTCCGGGATGAGTGCGGCCCGGCTGTTCCCGTCGTCTACGACAAGGATGTCGCGGCGGTAGCGCGCCAGGTAGATCGCTGCCGTCAGTCCCGCAGGTCCTGCTCCGACAATCAGGCAATCACGTATCTGCACGCTCGAACCGCCCTCACAATATTCCGCGCCGGCACGCTACAACGCACAGGGGACGGTTTTGTCTCGTCGAGATTGCCGAGATTGTGAGTTGGAGGCCGTCCCCTCGCTTCGCCGGCGCGCATCGGCCCGCTGAACGGTGCTAGACCCGTTCGGTCACAGCGGGTTTCCCGGTTGCGCCGGATCCGCCGGCGTACCGAGCGTCTGCATCAGCCTGTTGGCCCACGCAAACATTGCGACCGCGTGGGTGAGATCCAGGATCTCAAGGTCCGTGAGACCTTGTGCGCGCAAGGGCGCCGCATCGGCAGCGGTGATCGCGGCTGGATCCTGCGAAAGCTTCGCGGAATAATCGAGGATCGCCTTGAGGCGCGGCTCAAGCGCGGCATCCGCACCGTCCGCCTGAATGCGCTCCATCACCTCGGGCTGCTTGGTGAGCTGGGTGAAGCGCAGCGCATGCACGGAGGCACAATAGGCGCAGCCGTTGATGCGCGAGGCGGCCACCGCGCCAAGCTCGCGGTCCGCGCGCGGCAACCCCTTCGGGCCGAACATGATTCCGTTATAGAGCGGCGAGCGTTCGCTCAAGGCTTCCGGGTCATGCGCCAGCACCAGCGAATAGGCCCCAACCGCGCGGTTCGACGGCGTGACCTTCAGCGCGGCCAATTGCTCCGGCGTTGCCGCGTCCAGGTCCACCGGCGCGATCCACGGGACCCATTGGAGCTCGCCACGGGTGAAATCGCGCATCGGCTTGCTCATGCGGCACCTTTGAGCATGCGCAAGCCCGCGAGCACACGCGCCTGAAAATTCACATACGCGACGAGTTGCGACAGCGACACGATCGCGTGCGACGAGAGGCCGACGGAGGTGAGCGTTTCGATGTCGTCGCGTGTCGCGCTTCCGGGTCCGCGCGTGACGACATCGACATGTGCGATGATGGCGTCCCAGCGACCTTCGGTGATGCGGGAGCCACCTTCGACGGTCTTGGCGAGCGCTCCGGAGGGATCGAGCGCCGCCAGCCGCGCGCGATAGTGTGCGACAAGCGTTTCGTCGCGCAGCAGTTCGCCGACGCGCAGTGCGGCTGCGGCGCGCTCGGCGCGCGTCAGGCCGCCATCATCGGCGGGATGGAACATGACGTCGTCGCTGCCTTGCAGATGCTTCACGACGTCCGGCCGCTCGCGCCGCAGTTTCGCCAGCGCGGAATCCGGCAGCAGACCCGCAAGATCGTCCATGACGTCGGTCATGTTTTGGCTTCCGCCGGCTGATCGGCGAGGAACGGGCTCGTGTCCTCGCTGAGGGTGTACTCGTCGCCGCACAGTTCCGGATTGCTCCAGCCGACCATGCGCCGCCACGTACGCTCATAATCCTCGGCGAACAAGGCCGCCGCAACGCCGTTGGCGACCCGCCCTGCGCCGGTGCTGATCGCCGGGATGTCGCCCGAGACCGGGCCGTGGCTCAGATAGGCCGGGAAATTGAACGCATGGATGCGCTCGACCCACGGCGCGGTCCCCGGCGCGCGTTCCAGGAATTCAAACGAAGGCCCGACATAGGGATGATCCGCCTGCGCGTAGTCGGCGTGGCCGTCGGGCGTGAAGTGATCGCCCCAGAGCTGGATATGCGGCTTCAGCGCGGCGAACTCCGGGCGCTGCGACCAGTCCACCGTGAGGCCGGTCGCCAGGATGATAAAATCGAACGCGAACCGGCCGCGCGTGGTGTTGAGCAGCACGCGGTTATCCTTGATCTCGATGCCGAGCGGCGAGCAGCTCGCAAACAGCGAGAAGTTCTTGTGGCGCGAGACGCGCAAGGTCGAGTCGCGCGGCGCGGGGACCGCCTGCTCGTCGATGTAGTTTACGATCTGCCACTTCTGCGCATGCGTCAGCGCATGGAAGCCGGCCCAGAAACCGGCGCTGCCGATGCCCATGCCCTTGTTGATGCGTGGCATGTCCGGCCGGCGGATCATCATCGCGACCCGGGCGGCGCCGTGCTCCAGCGCCTCCGCCGCGTTGTCGACCGCGGAGGCACCCGCACCGATGACACCGACGACCTTGCCGCGCAACGCATCGAAGTCGATGTCCTCGACCGAATGGCGCACGAAGCGCGGATCAAGCCCGCGGAACATCTCCGGCGTATACGGCCCACCGAACGCATCGCGCCCGTTCGCAAGCACGACCCGACGCGCCGCGATTTTCCGCCTGCCTGCGGGCGAGCGCAGGGTCAGGATGACGCAATCCTTGGTCCCGCTGATGTCGATGAGCGCCGTATCGTTCTCGACCGGCACATCGATCACGCGCCGGTACCAGCGCAGGTAATCCATCCATTGGAGACGCGGGATGCGGTGCACTTGTCGCCAGGCGTCGAGCCCGAATTGCGCCTCGAACCAGGCGCGGAAGGTCAAGTTTGAGCAGCCGAACGCCGGGCCGGACAGCTCCGGCGGGGAACGCAGCGTCTCCATGCGGGCGAAGGTGGCCCACGGACCTTCGAACCCGGCCGGGGAGCGGTCGAACATCTTCAGCGAGCGAATCGCGAGGCACTTTAGCGCGAACGCCACCGCGAGCCCCGACAAGCCGGCGCCGATCACCGCGACGTCAAGCGCAGGACCAAGCTCGGGATGTTCGCGCGGCTCGAGCCAGTCCTTCGCAGGCGGCAGCAGCAGCAATTCGAAGTCGCGCGCGAGGCGCGCCTCAAGTTCTTCCAGTGATGCAGGACCCGGATCGATTGCCGTCACGTCACGCTGCCTGTCCGCCGAGATACGCGTCGCGGATTCGCGGATCGTGTAGCAGATCGTGCGCGGGGCCGGACAGCGCAATGCGTCCAGTCTGCAGCACATAGCCGTAATCCGCGATGCGCAGCGCCAGATTGGCGTTCTGCTCCACCATGAAGATGGTCACGCCGGTCTTGTTCACGGCCTGGATCAGCTCCAGCACGCGATCGACGAAGAGCGGCGAGAGACCCATCGTGGGCTCGTCCATGCACAGCACGCGCGGGCGGCCCATCAGCGCGCGCGCCATGGAGACCATCTGCTGCTCGCCGCCGGAGAGCGTGCCCGCGGCCTGCGAGGTGCGCTCCGCGAGCCGCGGGAACAGCGTCATCATGCGATCGTAGTCGGCGTCGATCTCGATCTTGTCACGACGTGTGTACGCGCCCATCAGCACGTTCTCGCGCACCGTCATCGTGCCGAACAACCGCCGCGCCTCCGGCACCGAGCCGATGCCGCGCCGGATGATGTTCGGCGTCGAAAGGCCCGTGATGGACGCGCCGTCGAAGGTCACCTCGCCGGAGCGCGGTTTCAAGAGGCCGAGGATCACCTTCATGGTGGTCGACTTTCCGCTCGCGTTGCCGCCGAGCAAGCTGACGATCTGCCCGCGTCCGACTTCGATCGACAGATCGAAGTGGACCTGGATCGGGCCGTAGTACGAGTTGACCTTGTCGAGCCTGAGAATGGCATCGGTCATACGGCGGCTCCCTGAGCCGCGCCGCCCTCGTGCGCCGCCGCGGCCTCCTTGGTCGCCCCGACTTCGCGCGAACCGAGATAGGCCGTGATGACTGCCGGATCGGCGGCCACCTCGCGGGCGCGGCCTTCGGCGATCTTGTTGCCGTCGTCCATCACGACGACACGGTCGGAAAGCTGCATCACAAGGTCGAGCTTGTGCTCGATCAGCAGGATCGTGAACTTGCCCTTCAGCGTGCGGATGATCTCGAGCATTTCGTTGGTTTCGCTCGGGTTCATGCCGGCGGTCGGCTCGTCGAGAAAGAGCACGCGCGGCTTGAGCGACAGCGCGCGCGCGATTTCGAGCCGGCGGCGGTTGGCGTAAGAGAGCGAGAAGGCCGGATTGTTGACGCGTGGCGTCAGGCGCTCGCCAAAGAGCGCGATGATGTCGAGCGCGTCGGCGCGCAGGTTCTCTTCCTCGGCCTTGACGGAGCCGGGCCGGATCAGCGCGAGCGCCAGTTCCGCGACCGGGCCGACGAGCGGCAGATGGGGCCGAACGGCGGCGAGGCGCGTGTGCGCTCCGATCAGCACGTTGTCGAGCACCGAAAGATTGCCGAAGACACGCCCGTGCTGGAACGTACGCGCGAAGCCGAGCGGCGCGAGGTCCTCGGCCGGAAGACCGGTGATGTCGCGCCCGCCGAACGTCACGGTGCCGGCGTCCGGCCGGTCGAGCCCGGTGACCAGATTGAACATCGTGGTCTTGCCGGCGCCGTTAGGGCCGATGACGCTGACCAGTTCGCCTTCGCTGGCCGAAAGCGAGAGCGCGTTGACGGCGGTGACGCCGCCGAAACGGCGGGTAAGGTTTGCGATCTCGAGCAACGCCGCCATCACACGGTCCCCAACAGGCCTTGCGGGCGGAAGCGGATGAGCAGCAACAGCGCGATGCCGTAGATCAGCATGCGGTATTCGGCGAGCACACGGAACATTTCCGGCAGGCTGACGAGGGCAACGGCGCCGAGGATTGCGCCGGACACGTTGCCGAGCCCGCCGAGGATCACCATCGTGAGCGCAAGCAGCGAGACCTGCGAGGTGAACGTCTCGTGATTGACGTAACTGAACACGTGCGCCATCAGCGCGCCCGTGATGCCGGCCGTGAAGCCCGCAACGCCGAAGGCCAGGCCCTTATAGCGGTCGAGCGCGATGCCGTAGCTGCGCGCCGCCACGTCGTCATCGCGGATGGCGCGCAGCGTGCGGCCGAGATGCGAGCCAAGCAGCCTCCATTGCAGCAGCGCGAGGATGATGAGCGCGCAGAGGCCGATCTCGTAGACCCAGGTGCCGCTCAGCAGTGGGACGCCGAACGCCGAGAGCGGCGGCACGCCGGTCAGGCCGACCGGGCCGTTGGTGAGCGAATCCCAATTGAGGATGGTCAGCGTCACGATCTCGCCGACGCCGAGCGTCGCGATGGTGACGTAATGGCCTCGGAGCCGGAACGACGGGAAGATGATCAGCGTGCCGAGCAGCGCCGTGATGACGCCGGCCGCCGGAATTGTGACGCTCACCGGCAGGTGCAGCTTGATCGCCAGCAGGCCCGATGCGTAGGCGCCGATCGCGAGCAGGCCGGCTTGTCCGAGCGAGATCATGCCGGCGGTCCCGGCAACGAGCGTGAGGCTGATCGCCAGCACGGCGTAAAGCCAGCCGATGCCGAGCGTCTGGAGGTAATAGCCGTTGCGCACGATCAACGGCAGCGCGAGCGCCGCGAGCGCCAGCATCACGACCAACCACATCGGGATGCGGATCGGCGCGCTCGGCGCGATGAAGGTGCCGGTCAGCGGCTCGGGCGGCAGCGAACGGCCGCGCGAGAAGATGCCGTTCGGTTTCAGCACCAGAATCAGGATCATCACCACGAAGGCGAACAGGTTGCGGTAGCTCGTGCCGAAGGCCGCGATGCCGTAGCTCTCGACCAGGCCGAGCAGGAGAGAGCCGGCGATCGCGCCCGGAACGTTGCCCATGCCGCCGATCATCTGCGCGATGATGCCTTTGAGGCCGGCGTGGTAACCCATGTTCGGGTCGATCGAGTTGTAATACATCCCGACGAGAAAGCCGGAGACACCACCGAGCGCCGAGGCGATGGCGAACACCGCCATGTTCACGCGGTTGACGTCGACACCGCATTGCTGTGCAGCGTCTCGGTCCAAGGCGGTCGCGCGCACCGCCCAGCCGAGCTTGGTGAAGCGCAGGAAGAAGTAGAGAAAACCCGCGCTGACGATTCCGATCCCGGCGATCAGCAGGTCGAGCGCCCCGATGGTTCCATCACCGATCTGGATGCGCCAGGCCGGAACTTGCAGTGCAACGCCACGCGGATCCGGTGTGAACAGAAGCTGCATCACCTGATCCAGCACCAGTCCGATGCCGATGGTGGCGAGCAGCGGCGCGATCCGCGGAGAACCTTGCAGGGGCCGCAGTCCGATGCGTTCGATCGCCACGCCGATCAGCGCGGAGCCCGCGACGACGGCGGCAAGCGTCACCGGCAGCGGCGTGCCGAGATACGTGATGCACAGCCAGCCGATGTAGGCTCCGACCATGTAAACGGAGCCATGCGCGAAGTTGATGAGGTGCGAGACGCCGTAGATCAGCGCGAGGCCGACCGCCAGCAGCGCGTAGATGTTGCCGACGACCAGACCGTTGATGGTGTAGTCGAACCAGGGGCCGAGCGTCACCGCGTGATTTTCCCGCCTTCATAGGCGGCCCACTTGCCGTTCTTGACCTCGATGCGCGAAACGAACGGATTGGCGACGCGGCGCGTCTCGCTGTCGAAGGCGACCTTGCCGTAGACGACGCTCGGCACGTCCTTGATCTTGGACAGTCCTTCCTTGATCGCTTTGCGCTCGGTGCCGAATTGCCTCATCACGGCTGCGAGCAGGATGAAGGTGTCATAGGCGCGGCCATTGTAGGCGTCGGGCTCCTCCTTGAACTTCGCCTCGAACGCTTTCACGAAGCTCTGCACCTGCGGGCGTGGATCGCCGGGGAAGAACGGCACGGTGGTGAGCACGCCATTCACTTCCGCGCCGCCGAGCTCGAGGAATTTCGGCGAATAGATCGATCCGCCCGCGATGATCGGCTGGGTGATGCCGGCTTGCCGAATTTGCCGCGTGAGCTGTGCGCCGTCCGGATAATACGAGATCAGCGCGAGCGAATCCGGGTTGGAGGAGCGCGCACGCACGATGGCGGAACGGAAGTCCTTCTCGTCGGCCAGATAGGCCTCCGAGCCGACCACGTCGCCCCCGCGTTCCTTGATTGCCGCGACGAGCAGGTCCTTGGCGGTGCGGCCCCAGTCGTTGTTGAGATGGAGGATCGCCACCCTCTTCAGCCCGAGATCGCGCACGAAGTCCGCCAGCAGCGGCATCTCGTCCTTCTGGTTGACGGCGTTGCTCCAGATGTAGTCGCCGCCCTTGGTGAAATCCGGATGCGAGTTGGAGAAGCCGAACTGCACCAGCCCCGCCGCCTGATAGATCGGCGAGGCCGCCATCGAGGCCGCGCTGGAGAAGTCTCCGACTTCGACCACGATGCGCTCGTCCGCGACGTATTTGCGCGCAATGGTCACGGTCTGCCGCGGATCGCTCTGGCTGTCCTCGAACACATAGGCAAGCGGCCGTCCGTTGATCCCACCCGCCGCATTGATCTCGTCGAGGGCGACGTCAAAGCCCTTTTTCCATTGCGCGCCGTATTGCGCGTATTGCCCGGTCAACGGCCCGGTGACACCGATCAGCACCGGCTCCTTGCTCTGCGCAAGCGCGGGGATCGGCGGGGTAAACGCACAAGCTATGAAACCGAGGACTTCGCGGCGACGAAATGCGATCATTGGTGGCTCCGACCTGATTCATTGCGCGCGGACCGATGCCGCCCGATGGCCCCTTACGCCTGTTCGCGCCTGTCGATCGCGGCAAGCACCTTCGGCGGCGACATCGGCAGTTCAGTCAGCCGCCGGCCGGTCGCGCGCTCGATCGCGTTGGCGATGGCCGCCATCGGCGGACAAATGTTGACCTCGGCGACACCCTTGGCGCCATACGGGTGGCCGGGATTCGGCACCTCGACCAGGACCGGCTCGATCATCGGCAGGTCGGAAGCCACCGGAATGCGATAGTCGAGGAAGCCCGGGTTTTCGAGGCGCCCCTTCGCGTCGTAGACGTACTCCTCGTTGAGCGCCCAGCCGATGCCCTGCGCGACGCCGCCCTGGATCTGTCCCTCGACGTAGCTCGGATGGATGGCACGGCCGACATCCTGCGCGGCGACGAAGCGCAGGATCGTCACCTTGCCGGTCTCGGGATCCACTTCGACGTCGCAGAACTGGGTCGCGTAGCCGGGAGCGACGGCGGCCGGATTCACGCCTGCTGCGGCCACGATCGGACCGCCGGTCTGAGCGCGCTTGCCTGCAATCTCCTTGATCGACATCGGCTTGAAATCGCCGACGTTGCTGCTGGCCGGCTTGGCGTGGCCGTCTTCCCACACAACCGCCTCGGGATCGACGCCCCAGGTCTTGGCGGCGCGGTTGCACATGTCCTGGATGACGATCTTGGTGGCGTTGACCACGGCCATTCCGGTCGCGAACGTTACGCGTGAGCCGCCGGTGACGTGTGTGTAGCCTACCGACGCGGTGTCGGCGACGATCGGGCGCACCTGGTCGTAGTCGACGCCCAGCGTCTCGGCCGCCATGATCGCCATCGACGCGCGCGATCCGCCGATGTCGGGGCTGCCGGTGGCCACCACAACGGTGCCGTCGTCGTTGACGTGAACGGTCGCGCTCGATTCGCCGCCACCATTGAACCAATAGCCGGAGGCGACGCCGCGCCCCTGGTTCTTCCCGAGCGGCACGTTGTAGCCCGGATGGTTGAGCAGCGCCTCGATGGTCTCGGCATATCCATTATGCGCAAGCTTGGCGCCGGAGAGCATCTGGGTCCCCGCCTTGGCGGCGTTCTTGAGCCGCAGTTTCAGCGGATCCATGCCGATCTTCTGGGCCAACACGTCGAGCACGCTCTCCACCGCGAAGGCGCCGATCGGAGAACCCGGCGCCCGATAGGCCGCGACCTTCGGGCGGTTCGAGACGACGTCGTAGCCGACCGCGCGCGCGTTCGCGATGTCGTAGGGCGCAAACGCGCACATACACGTGCTCATAAAGGGCGAGCCCGGGAATGCGCCGGCCTGCAACTTGAAGAGCCCTTCGGCGGCGGTGATGGTGCCGTCGCGCTTGACGCCGATCTTCACCGTCATTGACGAGCCCGAGGTCGGGCCGGTGGCCCTGAACACGTCCTCGCGGCTCATGACGACCTTGACCGGAGCGCCGGACTTGCGCGCCAGCACGACCGCGACCGGCTCGACGTAGACGACGGTCTTTCCGCCGAAGGCGCCGCCGATCTCTGCCGGATAGACGCGCAGGTCGCCGACCTTCATGTTCAGCAGTTGCGCCGTGTAGTTACGCACCACGAAATGTCCCTGGCTCGAGCTCCAGAGCTCGGCCTGGCCATCGGCATCGAAGCGCGCCACGCAGCCTTGCGGCTCGATATAGGCCTGGTGGACCGGCGCGGTCTTGAACGACATTTCGACGATCTCGTCGGCCGCCGCGAAGCCGGACGCCACATCACCGAGGTTGAACTCGTTCCGCTTCGCGATATTGGACGGCGGCGGCGCCGGTTCGATACCGCGGGTGATCATGTCGGGGAATAGCAACGGCGCATCCGGCTTCATCGCCTCATCGACGTCGATGACGTGCGGCAGCACCTCGTAGTCGATGGCAATCAATGATAGCGCCTCGTCGGCGATGGCCTTGCTGGCGGCCGCCACGGCGGCCACGGCATGGCCTTCGTAGAGCACCTTCTCGCGCGCCATGATGTTGCGCGTCATGTGCCAGAAGTTCTGGGCGACGCGTTCCGGACCTACATACTCGAACTTCTGCTCCGGGAAGTCCGCGGAGGTCACGACCGCTTTGACGCCGGGGAGCGCTGCGGCCTTTGAGACATCGAGCGACCGGATGCGCGCATGGGCGTGGGGTGAGCGCAGGATGCGGCCCACCAGCATGCCCGGCATCGCCAGGTCGGAACCGTATTGTGCCGTCCCGGTTACTTTCGGCACGCCGTCCGGACGCACCGGCCGCGTTCCGACCCACTTGAACGGCTTTACCGAATCTCGCGAGACGACATCGTTCACAGCGACCTCGCAGCGTTGCCCCTGACCTATGGATCAAGGGTCGCGCGGGCGGTGCCCGAATGCAAGCCGCCCGCTACCCGATCGGTGCGGCGTTGTCTTCGCGCTAGACCGCCAACCGAGGCTGGACTAGCGTTCGCCGGCTCATCCGGGGGACGCCATGACCACGCTTGCCTATACAGCACCGTCGACGGTCGAGGAGGCCATCCGCCTCCTGGCCGGAGCCTCCGGCGTTGCGAAGGTCCTATCCGGCGGGACCGATCTGCTGGTTCAGCTCCGGTCCGGCCGAGCCAAACCCGACCTGATCATCGATACCAAGAAGATCCCCGGTATCTCCGGCATTCGCGAGCGAGACGGCGCCTTCGTCATCGGTGCCGCAACGCCCGGCGCCGTGATCGGCGAATGTGAAGCCCTAAAGCAGGCTTGGCCGGGGGTCGTCGAGGCCACCAACCTGATCGGCTCGACCCAGGTGCAGGGACGGGCGTCGCTCGCCGGCAATCTTTGCAATGCGTCGCCGGCGGCCGACAGCGTTCCGGCCCTGATTGCCGCGCGTGCGACCTGCGTGGTCGCCGGCGCAAGCGGGCGGCGCGAGGTCCCGGTGGAGAGCATCGTGACGGGTCCGGGGCGCACCTCGCTCAACCGTGACGAATTCATCATCGAGTTTCACCTGCCCAAGCGTCCGCCCCGCTCGGCGGACGCCTACCTGCGCTTCATTCCGCGAACCGAGATGGACATTGCTGTGGTCGGCGCCGGCGTCAGCATTACACTGGACGATGGCGGCATCTGTACGGATGCGAGGATCGTGCTGGGTGCGGTCGCGCCGACTGCGGTTCTGGTGCCGGAGGCGGCCGCGGCTCTGATCGGACGCAGGCTCGACGAGACGGCACTCGCCGGGCTCGACCGGGCGGCACGGCAAGCCTGCAAGCCGATCGACGACAAGCGCGGAACGATCGAATACCGGACCAAGGTCGCGGGCGTAATGGCACGTCGGGCGGCGGTCATCGCCTACGAGCGCGCCGGAGGGCGTTCATGAGCAAGCATCACGTATCGACCACCATCAACGGCGAGCCCACCGAATTTCTGTGCGACCCGCAACTTACTCTGCTCGACGCGCTGCGTGACGAGCTCGGTCTGACCGGCAGCAAGGAGGGATGCAGCTCGGGCGACTGCGGCGCCTGCAGCGTGACCGTCGACGGCCGTTTGGTCTGCTCGTGTCTGATGCTTGCCGTCGAGGCCGAAGGTCATGCGATCGAGACGGTCGAAGGCTTGGCGCGCGGTCATGATCTCCACCCGTTGCAGCGGAAATTCCTCGAGCATGCCGCGCTCCAGTGCGGCTTCTGCACGCCGGGGGTGCTGGTCGCCGCCAAGGCGTTGCTGGACCGCAATCCCGACCCGACGGAAAGCGAGACGCGCTACTGGCTCGCCGGCAACCTCTGCCGGTGCACCGGCTACGACAAGATCGTTCGCGCCGTTCTCGACGCCGCAGCCGAGCTTCGGGGGGAAGCGCGTTAGCCGACATCGAACCGCCGTGGGCGCGGCCGAACGTCACGCCGCACAAACACGACGCACGTTCCGGTGCCCGACATTTACAGTCTCAAGATGGCATGCGCCTTGCTCGTGTCTTGCCCCGGTGCGACGAATTCGATTGTGCGGCCCGGGCTTCACGGGGCATGTGCAAGTCGCCGAAAGTTGCGGCAGACTGGCGTAGCTTTGGGCTAGGCGGAAGCGAAATGGGAGACTCGGTGATGGATCGCAGGACGTTCTTGAAGACCACGGCAGGTGCTGGCGCTCTTGTGGCGACAGGAGGGCTTCATACCCCCGCCATTTCGCAAGGCGCGGCGGCGAAAACGCTGCGTTTCGTGCCGCA
>JAXDNZ010000287.1:0-3131 GCA_034669185.1 Hyphomicrobiales bacterium | reverse complement strand
TCGTCGTCGAGGCCGAAGCCGACCAGCAGCGTGTCCATGCCAAGCACGTTCTTGAAATCGCCAACGATCGGGATCGAGCCGCCCGAACCGACCGCCACCGCCTTGGTGCCCCACTCGGCGGTCAATGCGGCGCGCGCCTTGCCGAGCGCCGGATTGTCGTAGGCGACCGCGAGCGCCGGATTGCAGCCGTGATTGAGGAACGTCACGGTGGCGTCCGCAGGCAGACGATCGCGCACGAACTTGCGGAAGGCATCGCGGATTTTCTCCGGGTCCTGTGCGCCGACCAAGCGGAAGGAGATTTTCGCGGATGCCTGCGCGGCGATCACCGTCTTGGCGCCCTCGCCGGTGTAGCCCCCGATGATGCCATTGACGTCGCAGGTCGGACGCGTCGAGACCTGCTCGATCAGCATGCGGTCCTTCTCGCCGGCGGGGACCTTGAGGCCGACCTGGCCCAAAAATTCCTCCGGCGTCAGGTTGAGCGCCTTCAGGTCCGCCTTGATATCGGGCGGCAGTTCGCTCACCCCGTCATAGAAGCCCGGCAAAGCGACGCGGCCGCTCTCGTCGTGCAGCGCCGCAATAATGCGCGCGAGCACGCGGATCGGATTTGCGGCGCCGCCGCCGTAGATACCGGAGTGCAGTTCGCGGTCCGCGCAGGTGACGAAGTCCTCCTCATAAAGCAGGCCGCGCAGCGAGGTCGTGATCGATGGCGTGGTCGCATTCCACATGCCGGTGTCGCAGACGAGCGCGAGGTCGCGCTTGAACTCGTCGGCGTTCTGCCGCACGAAATCGAAGAGATTCTTCGATCCCATTTCCTCCTCGCCCTCGATCATCATGGTGACGTCGAGCGGGATCTTGCCGGTCACCGCCTTGAAGGCGCGCAGCGCCTCCAGGAAGGTCAGCACCTGTCCCTTGTCGTCGCAGGCGCCGCGCCCGACGATGATCTTGCGGCCGTCGGGCAGCGTGTCGATGCGCGGCTCGAATGGCGGCGTCTTCCACAGCGCGAGCGGGTCGACCGGCTGCACGTCGTAGTGCCCGTAGAACAGGACGCGCGGGCCGTTGTTGGCGGTAGTCGCGCCGTTGCTTTTTCCCACGACGACGGGATGGCCCGCGGTCGGACGCACATGCGTGTCGAAACCCAGGCTCACCAGGTCCTTGGCGATATAATCGGCGGCGGCGCGGCAGAAGTCCTTGTAGGCGCTGTCGGTCGAGATCGACGGGATGCGCACAAACTCGAACAACCGGTCGAGGCTCTTGTCGAGCTCGCCGTCGATGCGGTCGAGCACGGCGGGTAACGCGTCAGCGGCAGAGGCCATTTTGTATTCTCCGAAAGAACGAGGCGGCGCTTCAGCGCCGCAGGATTCCGCCGAGCGTGCCGCGGACGATGGCGCGGCCGACCGTGTTGCCGATCGGTCCACCGAGCGACCTGCCAAGGTCGCCGACGATCTTGCCGGCCACCTGATTGGTTACCGAGCGCGTGACCTGACGCGCGATCAACTGTCCGGTGGTGAGGCGATTGCTGCGCGGGTTGCTGGTCCCGAAGACCGAACTGAAAACACCTCCGACGGTGGACAACCACCCGGGGCCGGCGGGCGCGCCTGGCGCATTGGGATCCGGAGGCGCGCCCGGAACGCCGGGCGTCGCCGGCCCCGGCAGCGCTGTAGCGTGGGTGCGCTTCTGCAAGACCTCGTAGGCGGATTCGGAATCCACCTCGTGGTCGTACTTGCCCCGCACCGGGCTCTTGGCGATCACCGCCTTGCGCTCCTCCGGCGTCACCGGACCGAGGCGCGCGGAAGGCGGGCGCACCATGCAGCGCTCGACCATCGAGGGCGTGCCGTTGCCTTCGAGGAACGACACCAGCGCCTCGCCTTTGCCGAGCTCGCTGATCACGGTCGCGGTATCGAGCTTGGGATTGGCCCGGAAGGTCTCGGCCGCGGCGCGAACCGCCTTCTGGTCGCGCGGCGTGAAGGCGCGCAGCGCATGCTGCACGCGGTTGCCCATCTGCGCCAAAACCTTGTCGGGAACGTCGAGCGGATTCTGCGTGACGAAGTAGATGCCGACGCCTTTGGAGCGGATCAGCCGCACCACCTGCTCGATCTTGTCCATCAGCGCCTTGGGCGCGTCGTTGAACAGAAGGTGCGCCTCGTCGAAGAAAAAGGCGAGCTTGGGTTTCTCCGGATCGCCGACTTCGGGGAGCACCTGGAACAGCTCGGACAAGAGCCAAAGCAGGAAGGTCGCGTAGAGCCGCGGGTTTTCCATCAGTTTGTCGGCGGCGAGGATGTTGATGAATCCGCGGCCGTCGCCGTCGACCTTCATGAAATCCTTCAGCTCGAGCGCGGGCTCGGTGAAGAATTTCGTACCGCCTTGATTTTCCAGCACGAGAAGCTGGCGCTGGATCGTGCCGATGGTCGCTTTGGAGACGTTGCCGTACTGCACGGTGAGTTCGGCGGCGTGGTCGGCGATGAAGCCGAGCATCGCGCGCAGGTCCTTCATGTCGAGCAGCAGCAGCCCGTGCTCGTCCGCCACGCGGAACGCGATGTTGAGCACGCCTTCCTGGACGTCGTTCAGGTCCATGAGGCGGGAGAGCAGCAGCGGTCCCATTTCCGAGATGGTCGCGCGGACCGGATGGCCTTGCTCGCCGAACAGATCCCAGAACACAACCGGGTACTCGTCAGGCTGGTAATCGAACCCCATGTCCCTGGCGCGCGTGACGAACGCGTCCTTCGCCTCGCCGACCGCGGCTATGCCTGACAGATCGCCCTTGATATCGGCGGCAAAGACCGAGACGCCGGCGCGCGAGAGCCCTTCGGCCAGCACCTGCAGCGTCACGGTCTTGCCGGTTCCGGTCGCGCCAGTCACAAGGCCGTGCCGGTTGGCGAACTTAAGCGTCAGGTACTCCGGCTTGACGCTCTTTCCGACGAAGATCTTGCCGTCAACGTCGACATCCGCCATCGCGCATCCCTCTTTGCGGCCGGCCGGGGCGCATCGCACCGGCCGCCTCCGCGTTGGCATCGTTATAGAGCGCGCGTGCGGTGCTTTCCACTGTCGGACAGCGCTGTGTCCGCACGGCAACGCATGATGAGGAATGCACGCATCGGCGAATGATGCCCTTCTCCCTTCCGGCATCTCGTGCT
>JAXDNZ010000286.1:0-5208 GCA_034669185.1 Hyphomicrobiales bacterium | reverse complement strand
TGGCCGCGGCAGATGACCCTGTGCGTCTCTCCGACCTCGCCTTGGAGAAAAGCTTCAACGCCGCGGTCGCGACCCGCGAGATCGAGGCGGCGCTGACGGCTGGCGACACGGACCTTGCGCGCAGTTTCGTCGAGCTTGCCTCCGAGCGCGATGTTCCGCTCGCCCCCGCGCTGATCGCCAGGATCGAGGCGGCGGAGCGCGCCGCGGCTTTGGTATCGTCCCGGGTCGCGAGTTTTGCGCGCGGCTTCATCACCGGAAAGCCCGAGGACTTGTCCAGCGCCGCCGGCATGATGACAGGAGACCTGTTCGTGTTCGGCGACGTGCGCGACGTGGTGCGCGAGGGGTGGCGCGGGCTGCGCGGCGAAGAGGTCGATACGCTCGTTCTCGGCCTTGCCGGAACCGGGATCGCGGTGACCGCCGGCGTCTATTTCTCGGGCGGCCTCGCGGCGCCGGCGCGCGCCGGGCTGTCGGTCGTGAAGGCGGCGCGCCGCGGCGGCCACGTCGCGGCTCCGCTCGTGCGTGTCCTGAAAATGGAGAAGCGCGAGAAACTGGTCGAGTTCGTCAGCAATCTCGGCCGCGTACAGTCGCGCGCCGGCATGCGCGGTGCGCTCGACGGCCTCAAGATCGCCGAGCACCCCAAGGACGTCGCCAAGGTCGCGGCGCTGGCCGCCGCGAAGGGCGGCAAGACGCGCGCGATCATCAAGGTTTTGGGCCGCGGGGCCATCATGCTCTCTGCGGGGCTGTTCAACCTGGCCTGGTGGATGTTCTGGGCGCTGTTCAATCTGCTCGCGCTTGTTGCCGCCCTCAAGCGCGCGGTCGAGCGCATGACGCAGCGCCATTGCGAGCGGCGGCGGATGCGCCGCTTGAGAGCCTTGGCAATGGTCCCGGCGGCTGCTTAAACGGCGGCTGTTTCGTCTTCATTCGCCAGGTTATGCCAACATTCCACAACGGAGCGGTCGAGATCGCGTATCTCGACGACGGCGAGGGCGAGCCGATCGTGCTCGTTCACGGCTTTGCGTCGAACAAGGACGTGAACTGGGTCATCCCCGGCTGGGTCGCGACGCTGAGGCGCGCCGGCCGCCGCGTCATCGCGCTCGACAATCGCGGCCATGGGCAATCGACCAAGCTGTACGACGAGGCCGACTATCACACCGACCTGATGGCGGGCGATGTCGCGGCGCTGATCGCGCACCTGAAGCTTGGCCGCGCCGACGTGATGGGCTATTCGCTCGGTGCGCGCATCTGCGCGGTGCTCGCCGTGCAGCATCCGGGGTCGGTGCGATCCGTGGTCCTCGGCGGTGCCGGCATCCGCCTCGTGCACACCGCGGGGCTGCGCGATGAGATCGCGAATTCGCTCGAAGCGCCCTCGATCGGCGCGGTGACCGATCCGGTGGGCCGCACCTTTCGTCTGTTCGCCGAGCAGACCAGGTCGGACCTCAAGGCGCTCGCGGCGTGCCTGCGCGGCTCGCGCCAGGCGCTCGCGCGCGAAGAACTTGCGGCGATCCGCGTGCCGGTGCTGGTCGCGGTCGGCACCAAGGACGATGTCGCGGGCTCGGGCCCCGAGCTTGCGAAACTCATCCCGCGCGGCCTCGCACTCGACATCCCTGGGCGCGATCACATGCTGGCGGTCGGCGACAAGGTTTATAAGAACGGAGTGGTCGAATTCCTCAAACAGCGGCCATGACCTTGGCCTCGCGTGTCGCGCTCCGTATGATCGCGCCGGTAATGCAGCCATGAGATTCCCATGACAATGAGACGTTTGACGCTTCCGCCGATGATGCTCGGCCTCGCACTCTTGGCGGCGCTCACGGCCGCCTTCGCGCAGGACTGGAAAACCATCACGGCACGCGACGGCAGCTTCACGGTCGAGATGCCGGCCGAGCCCGAATATACGACGACGCCGGTGAAAACGGGCGGCGGCAAGGACTACACCAGGTACAATTACATCGCCGAGGAGGGCGGTCGTGCCTTCGTGGTGCAGACCGCGACCTATCCCAGCGACGTCGATCTGTCGAACCGAAAGAGGAATCTGCAAGCCGGACTGGACAGCGCCGCCGCGCAGATGGAAGGCGGCAAGTGGGCCAGTATCCGCTGGACCACCTACCAGGGCCTGCCCGCAACGGATGCGAGCGCGGTGAGGCCGCCGTTCCACGTCCGGAATTTCTCCGTCATCAAGGGCCGCACGATCTACACATTGACCTACGCCGGCCCGCCGGACACGGCGCAATCGGCCGACGTCAATCGTTTCATCAATTCCCTCCTCGTCAAGAAGTGACAGCGCCACCCAAGCCGCGTCACGTGCAGGCGGCGACCGCGCTGTTCACCGGCGCGGCCGGCAACAAACTTGTCGCCGACGTCTATGGCGAGAGCCGCATGCCGGCGATGTTGCTGCATGGCGGGGGACAGACACGTTATGCCTGGCGGCGCACGGGCGAGCACCTCGCGCGCGCCGGCTTGACCGCCTACGCGCTGGACCAGCGCGGCCACGGCGACAGCGACTGGATCGCCCATGGCGCGTACGGATTTGACGACTTCGCGGCCGATGCCGCCGTCATCGCCGCGACGCTTTCAGAGCGGACTGGCTCGCGGCCGGTCGCAATCGGCGCTTCGCTCGGCGGCATTGCCGCGCTGCTCGCCGACGGCCGCTCGGAACGCGCCGGCAGGGGCCCGCTGTTCACCGCGATCGTGCTGGTCGATATCACGCCGCGCGTAGACCGAGCCGGCGTTTCGAAAATCCAGGGCTTCATGCGTGAGCGCGCGACGGAGGGTTTTGCGACCATCTCGGAAGCCGCCGACGCAGTCGCTGCTTATCTGCCGCATCGCGCGCGTCCGCGCTCGCACGACGGACTGAAGAAGAACCTGCGGCTGGAGCCCGACGGCCGTTGGCGCTGGCACTGGGATCCGCGCATGCTGACGGGCGCACGGTCATTTGCCCAGGACCATCACATTCTCGAGGCGGCTCTGATCGAAGCCGCGAAGGCGATCACGATTCCGGCGCTGCTGGTGCGCGGCGGTTCCTCCGAACTGGTGCATGAGGCGCATGTGCGCGAGTTCCTCGAGCTCGTGCCGCACGCGAGCTATATCGATGTGGCGGATGCGCGCCACATGGTCGCGGGCGACAGCAATGACCGCTTCTCGGCCGCGATTCTCGACTTCGTCGGCCAGATCGATCACCCGCGCTGACGTAACCCATCATTAGCTGTGATGGCCGGCGTCTTGAGGGAGTCAACGCCGCGCCTTAAGTGTGCTAGACCGTGTCGAACCGATTTGAGGCTCTCATGGCCCAGCAACAGACCAAGCATGCCCCGGCGCTCCGCACGGTCGATCCGGTGTGGACGCGCATCCGTCACGAGGCCGAGGAGGTCGTGCGGCGCGAGCCCGAGATCGCGACCTTCCTGTATTCCTCGGTGCTGCACCACGACAACCTGGAGGCGGCCGTGGTCAACCGTATCGCTGAGCGGCTCGATCACACCGACCTCTCCGCAGAGCTCATCCGCCAGGCCTATGCGGACGCGCTCGACGACGACCGCACGATCGGCGACGCGTTCCGTGCCGACATCATGGCGACGGTCGATCGCGACCCCGCCGCGCACCGGTTCATCGATCCGCTGCTCTACTTCAAGGGCTTCCACGCCATCCAGACCCACCGGCTCGCGCACTGGCTCTGGAACAAGGGCCGCAAGGACTTCGCGCTTTATCTGCAAAGCCGTTCCTCGTCTGTATTCCAGACCGACATCAACCCGAACGCGCGCATCGGTCGCGGCATCTTCCTCGATCACGCGACCGGCCTCGTGGTCGGCGAGACCGCGAGGATCGACGACGACGTATCGATCCTGCACGGCGTGACCCTCGGCGGCACCGGCAAGGAGAACGAGGATCGCCATCCGAAAATCCGCCGCGGCGTGATGATCGGCGCCGGAGCGAAGATTCTCGGCAACATCGAGGTCGGCGAGTGCGCGCGCGTTGCGGCGGGCTCGGTCGTGCTCAAGGCGGTCCCGCCCAATACCACGGTCGCGGGCGTGCCGGCGCACGTGGTCGGCGAGGCCGGCTGCGCCGAGCCGTCGCGCACGATGGACCAGATGTTTTATGACACGGGGCCGTAAGCAGTCATTTTCATTGCGTAACAGTTGAGGAGAGTTGCGTGGACGTTGCCGAGATCAAGAAGCTCGATGCGTATTTGAAGAAACTGTTCGGCAGTCCACGCATCCGCGTGGTGCCGCGACCGCAGCGTGACGACTACGCCGAGGTGCTGCTCGGCGAGGAGCCGTTCGGCCGCATCATCGTCGACGACGAGGACGACGAGCGGTCGTATAATTTCGAGAAGTCGATCCAGCTCGACGACAGCAAGTCCACCAAGCTCGACAATGAGACGCTCGCGAAGCTCAATCTCTATCTGAAGAAGCACCTCGGCCAGAAATTCGTCGCGCGCAAGCGCCCGACCAAGACCGACTCCGCCGACCTGCACGCGGGCGACGAGTTCGTCGGCGTCGTGTTCGCCGATGACGGCGGCTTCGCGGTCGAGATGGCGATCCTGGAGCAGGATCTGGAGCCTAGCCCTTAAGGCTGCTAGCCGCCGCTCGCCTTAAAGCTCGCGATCAGCGTCTCGATCCCGGCCGCGACCTTGCGCCAGTCAGCGAGCCAGTCGGTGGGGAAGCGCACTGTCACGTCCGCGTTGCCGATGCGGCGTTCGGACAAACACATCCCGGGCGTCCCGGCCTTGCTCGGGCGGTTGCAGCGCACGAGAAAACCAGGCTGCGCGGCCGGATCGAAATAGATGTCCTCGCCTGAATACGGCGTGCCGTCGCGAAACGAGATCAGCTTCAGCCCGTCCGGCCCGTCATACTGCGTGTCGGCCAGATAGCGCGGATAGATCGTCTTTACCCGCTCCGCGGGGGGAAGCGTCGTCGTCTGCACCGCAATGGTGACGAACACGCGATCGATCGGCGCCAGCTCGTCCGTGATCGCGGGCTTGCTGGCAGGACCCGGGGGTTTCAGCGAAGGCCACAGGAACGCGAGGTCGAGCCGCGCCTGCGTGCCCGGCGTGCGCTGCACCGCCACGCGGATCGCGGCTGGCGGTACGTTGAACAGGACACCGCCGACCGTGACCGGCATTGACGGCGCATCGGGCGCGATCGCCCCCGGCCAGCGCGGCCACAGCACCAGCGCCGTGACCGCGGCGGCGAGCACGATCACGCCGGCGACGGCACT
>JAXDNZ010000285.1:0-3623 GCA_034669185.1 Hyphomicrobiales bacterium | reverse complement strand
GACAAGCCGAGCTGGGGCAGCCCGACCTACACGACGGAAGCGGCAGCGAAGATGTGAGCCGTTCCGCTCGTCCCCGCGAAAGCGGGGACCCAGAGCCACCAGAACTGGATTCCCGCTTCGCGGGATGAGCGGAGAGGGGGCCACTACATCTCGATGTCGAGCGCGACATCGAGATTGGGCGAGGAGTGCGTGATCGCGCCCGAGGACAGATAGTCGACGCCGGTTTCGGCGACGCCAGCCGCGGTGTCGAGCGTGATGCCGCCGGAGGCTTCCAGCACCAGCCGGCCCGCGACCATCTCGACCGCCTTGCGCATCGTTGCGGCATCCATGTTGTCGAGCAGCGCCACGTCCGCCCCGCCGGCAGCGAGCACCTCGCGCAACTGATCGAGCGTGTCGACCTCGATCTCGATCTTCACCAGATGCCCGGCGACCGCCTTGGCGCGCTTGAGCACAGCCGTAATGCCGCCCGCGACCGCGATATGGTTGTCCTTGATCAGGATCGCATCGTCGAGCCCGAAGCGGTGATTGAAGCCGCCGCCGCAGCGCACCGCGTATTTTTGCAATGCGCGCAGACCCGGGGTCGTCTTGCGGGTGCAGCAGATCCGCGCGCGGGTGTGCGCGATCAGCGCCGCGAAGGCCGCGGTGGCAGTCGCGATGCCGGAGAGGTGTCCGAGGAAGTTGAGCGCCGTGCGTTCGGCGGCGAGCACCGCGCGCGCGTCACCCTCGATCGTCATCAGCGCGGCTTTCGCCGCGACCGCGGCGCCGTCGCGCGCTTGCGCGGTGAGGAGGGCCGCCGGATCGAGCTTGCGCAACGCCGCCTCGAGCAGCGGCAGGCCGGCGATCGTGCCGGCCTTCCGCGCGACGACGATTGCCTTGGCGCGGGTGCCCTCCGGCACCGTCGCGGTCGAGGTGACGTCGCCGGCGCGGCCGAGGTCCTCGGCGAGCGCGCGCGTCACCGCGGCGTCGATCTCCAGCGGCGACAGGAAGGCGTCGGGGCAGAGGAGGAGGGAGGTCATGCGGGTTCAAGTGCCGGTTCGGCCGTTTCGGCGATCGCGCGCGCCTCGTCGAGCGTGAGGAACGTACGTTTTGCCTGTTTCGGATCGGGTTTGGGGAAATCCGAGCGATAATGTCCGCCACGGCTTTCCTCGCGCCTGAGCGCGGCAGCCGTGACCATCAAGGCGGCGGTCGCCATGTTGCGCAGGGCAGGGGCGCGGGTGCTGTCGCGCTCCAGCCGTGCGATCTTGTCGAGTGCGTGCCTCAAGCCGGCGGTGTCGCGAACGACCCCGACATGCGACGACATGAGCTGGCGCAACGCCTGCTCGCGCGCCGGATCGACATCCATCGTTTCGGTGCGGCGCGGTTCCGGGTCCGGCTTGCTCTGGCTGCGCGACGCAGGTGCCAGCGCGCCGATATCCTCGGCGATGCGCGCCGCATAGACTGCCGCTTCAAGCAGCGAATTCGACGCAAGCCGGTTGGCGCCGTGTGCGCCCGTCGAGGCCACTTCGCCCGCCGCCCACAATCCATCGAGCGAGGTACGGCCGGTCGCGTCGGTCGCGACGCCACCCATGTGATAATGCGCGGCGGGCGCGACCGGGATCAGGTCGCGCGCCGGATCGATGCCGGCGCTGCGGCAGTATTCTGTCACGCCGGGAAATTTTTGAGCGAAGGTCGCGCCGATCGCCGTGCGCGCGTCGAGGAACGCGCCGCGCCCGGCCTGCAGCTCGGCAAACACGCCGCGCGCCACGATGTCGCGCGGCGCGAGCTCCGCCTCAGGATGGATTTTCCGCATGAACCGCTCCCCCGCGCGGTTCACCAGGATCGCGCCTTCGCCACGGATCGCCTCGGTGGCAAGCGGCGCCGGATCGCGCCCGATGTCGATCGCGGTCGGGTGGAACTGGACGAACTCAGGGTCCGCGATGATCGCGCCGGCGCGCGCCGCGATCGCAAGGCCTTGCCCGCGCGCCTCGGTCGGATTCGTCGTCACGGCATAGAGATGGCCGAGCCCGCCGGTGGCGAGCACGACCGCGCGTGCCGGAATGTCGACCAGCCGCGCATCGGGCAGGCGCACTTGCACGCCCGTGACCGTGCGACCTTCCGTGATCAGATCTTCGGCGATGCCTTCGAGCACGCGGATGCTCGGCCTCTTGCGCACCGCCGCGGCGAGCGCCGCCATGATGGCGCCGCCGGCCTGGTCGCCGCGCACGTGCACGATGCGTCGGGTCGAATGCGCGGCCTCCTGGCCGACCAGCAGACGGCCTTCGAGGTCCTTGTCGAACGGCACGCCGAACGCCAGCAGGTCGCGGATACGATCGGGCGCCTCGCGCGCCATGGCGAGCGCGACCGTTTCATCGACGAGGCCCGCGCCGGCAAGAATCGTGTCACGCGCATGCGCCTCCGGCGTATCGCCCTCGGCGACGGCCGCAGCGATGCCGCCTTGCGCCCACGCGCTGGAGGCGCCTTGCCCGATCGGCGCCGCGGTGACGATCGTGACCGGGCGCGGCGACAGTTTCAGCGCGCAGAACAGGCCCGCGAGCCCGCCGCCGACGATGACGACATCTTCGATATGTTCTGACATGTGATCTGTCCGGGCGAGCACCGTCGCTTGCACGGCGCGCGCTCGCTCCCTGGGTGACGATCAGCTCTTCAGATGGATCATCCGCTCGACCGAGCGCCGCGCCTTGGCGGCGATCATCGGGTCGATCAGGACTTCCTCTTTCATGTAGACGAGGCTGTCGAGGATCTTCGGCAGCGTGATGCGCTTCATGTGCGGGCAGAGATTGCACGGCTTGACGAACTCGATGTCAGGCAGCTCCGCCTTGACGTTGTCGGCCATCGAGCACTCGGTGACCATGACGACGCGCTTCGGCTTGTTCTTGCGCACCCAGTCGACCATGCCCTTGGTCGAGCCGGTATAGTCGGCTGCCGCGAGCACGTCCGGCGGGCACTCGGGATGCGCGATGATCTGCACGGTCGGATCCGCGGCGCGATATTTCTCCAGTTCGTCCGCGGTGAAGCGCTCGTGCACTTCGCACGCGCCCTTCCACGCGATGATCTTCACCTTGGTCTGACCGGCGACGTAGTTCGCCAGGTACTGGTCGGGCAGGAAGATCACGGTGTCGGAGTTCAGGCTCTCCACCACCTGAACCGCGTTCGCCGAGGTGCAGCAGATGTCGACCTCGGCCTTCACGTCGGCCGACGTGTTGACGTAGGCGACGATCGGCACGCCGGGGAACTTGTCGCGCAGCAGCCGCACATCGTCACCCGTGATCGACGATGCGAGCGAGCAGCCCGCGCGCACGTCCGGGATCAGCACGGTCTTGTCGGGGTTCAGGATCTTCGAGGTCTCGGCCATGAAGTGCACGCCGGCCTGCACGATGATCGGCGCCTTGGTCTTGGTCGCCTCGATCGCGAGCTGCAGCGAGTCGCCGACGAAATCGGCGACGCAATTGTAGATTTCGGGTGTCTGATAGTTGTGCGCCAGGATGACGGCCCCGCGCTCCTTCTTCAGTGCGTTGATCGCCTTGACGTAGGGCGCGAAGAAGGGCCACTCGACCGGCGGCACCACGGCCTGAACGCGCGCGTAGAGGTGCGCGGTCTCCCGCTCGACCTCGGCCGTCCACTCG
>JAXDNZ010000284.1:0-9204 GCA_034669185.1 Hyphomicrobiales bacterium | reverse complement strand
CGATGTTCCCATAGATCGCGGCAAGCGGCGACAGCAGCGCCGCGATGGCCCCCGGTCGTTCCCACCAGAACCCCGGCGCGCGCATGAGGTCAGCGGCGCTCCAGGTCGAGCTGCATCAGATACGGCTCGATCGCCGCGAGCGTGCGCTTGAGCGCACCGCCGAGCTCTTCCACCGTCGCAAGACCCGCATCCGCGACCTGCTTGCGCGCGGCCGGATCGGTGAGCCAGGAACCGATGCGAACCGTAAGACGGTTGACGTCGAGCACCTCTTCGGCGCCGCGCGCCTCGTCCAGGGCCGAATAAATCTCGCTGAAATTCCACACATGCGGTCCGTGCAGAATCGCCGCGCCGAGCTTCGCGGCCTCGATCGGGTTCTGCCCGCCGTGGCGCACGAGCGATCCGCCAATGAAGACGATTGGCGCCAAGCGATAGATCAGACCGAGTTCCCCCATGGTGTCGGCGATATAGACATCCGTGCCGCGAGTCGGGAGCTCTCCGCACGAGCGCGAAACCGGATTGAGACCGGTCGCGGTCGCTATCTCGAACACACCGGCCCCACGCTCCGGGTGGCGCGGCGCGATGATGGTGAGAAGGCCGGGGAAGCTTTGGCGCAAGCGGCGATGCGCGTCGAGGATGACCGCCTCCTCGCCGGCGTGTGTCGATGCCGCCGCGAGCATCGGGCGCTCGCGCACCGCCGCGCGCATCGCCGCGAGCTTTCCGGCATCGACCGGCGGCGCCGGTACGTCGAGCTTGAGGTTGCCGGTGACCGAGAGGCGCGGCGCTCCGAGCTCGGAATAGCGCTCCGCATCGCCCTCCGATTGGGCGAGGCAGAGATCGAAGCGTGACAGCAACGCGCCGATCGCCGACGGCAGATAGCGCCAGCGCGTGAACGAGCGCTCCGATAGCCGCCCGTTGACCAGGATCAGCGGGATGCCCCTCTGGCTCGCTCCCACGATCAGGTTCGGCCACAGATCGGATTCGGCGAACAGTCCGAGATTTGGGCGCCAGTGCGCAAGGAACCGCTCCGTGAACGTCGGCGCATCGAGCGGCACGAACTGATGGATCGCGCCTTCCGGCAACCGCTCCTCGGCAAGCCGCGCCGAGGTCACCGTCCCTGAGGTGACAAGGACATTGAAATTGCGCGCGCGCAGACCTTCGACCAGTGGAATGACGGCGAGCATTTCGCCGACGCTCGCGCCATGCGCCCAGATCAACGGACCCGAGGGGCGTGCAATCTTGCTCTCGCCGCGCCGCTCGGCAAGGCGCTGCGGGTGCTCCTTGCCGCGCCGGAGGCGATTGGCAAGCACCATCGGTGCGATCGGCGTCGCCGCGGACGCAAGTCCCCGATAGGCGCGCAGCGTCCACGGCAGCCGCTCAGCCACGGCCGGCATCTCCACCCCTTCGCTCGGCAAGCGCGCTGTCGGCGCGCCGCCTCCGCATCCAACCCGTTCGCCGCCGGCGATTCGGCCATGTCCGGCGCATCAAGACGCAAGCGCCGGATCGTTCCCCACCGCCATCAGCAGGGCGGTCCGTGGCGGATTTATGATTGTGCGGCCGCGTTTGTCGAGAATTCCATCGCCGGCGCGGGTTATCCCGGCCCGTACGTTCGCGCCCGGCGCGCGAGCAAGGCATGGGCAGGTGGATACCGCTCAACGCTGCTGCCGCGTGGTGTCGGTCGCGGGATCGAGCAGCCGATGCAAGTGGACGATGAAATAGCGCATATGCGCGTTGTCCACCGTGCGCTGCGCCTTTCCCTTCCAGGCGGCGTAAGCGCTGGCGTAATCCGGATAAAGGCCAACGACGTCCACCTGATCGAGATCCTTGAATTCGACGTCTTCGATGTTGGCGAGCTCCCCGCCGAGTACGAGGTGGAGCAGCTGCTTCTGCGCCATGGATTGTCCCTTCGCCGATACCAGATGCGGTTTCAAAAGCGGTCCCGACGCGCCCGGCCGGCAGGGCCCACTGCTCGAATCTGGTGCAACAATTCCGGCACCGCCGCAAGACCGACGCAGCGGCAGCCGCCCTCAAAGCTTGTCGCTACCGGCCAGCGCGTATGCGCGTTTCGTCACCGCCTCGAGCGCGGCCTGCACGCGGCTGCGCGCTGCCTCGAGCGTTGCGTCGTCTGCATCGCGCGGCACGCGGATTTCCTCGCCGCGCACCGCAGCCATCCGTCCGAACGGAAGGTTGATGCAAGTGCGGTCCCAATTCGAAAGCCGATGCACGCGGCTCGTCGCCATCGCGACCGGAATGATCGGGCATTGGGAGTATTTCGCGAGCGTCACGATGCCGAGTCCGGCGATCCGTGCGACCTTGGGCACGTCGGCGGTCACCACCACGTTGCCGCCGGACTTGAGCTCGCGCATCATTCCGCTGAAAGCCTGCAGCGCCTTCTTGCGCAGGAACTCGCCGCCGTGATCCCCCGATCCGCGCAGAAACTTGAGCCCGAAATACTTCCCCCCGCGCGCGAGGATCTCCCCGTCGCGATGATTGGTCGAGAGGGGTACGAGCCGATCGCGCTTGGGGTGCTTGCGGCCGAGAAACGGGATGAGGAAATGCTCGCCATGCCAGACCGCGACGATCACCGCGTGGTTGTTGTCGAACGGCGCGTGGAAATCGGTAACGGGTTCGCGCACGCGCCGGTTGGTCCAGCTCACGAGATAGTACCAGGCGGCCAGGATAAACCCCGCCACTTCGAGCGCCACTGACGAAGAGAGAATCTTTTTCAACATCGCATTTCGAGAGCGCCAGCCGCCGGCATCATCACGGGTGCGCTTCACGCATGATATCGATCAGCCGGCCGTGACGTGCGCGCCCCGACGCAACCAGCGCGCCGTGCCGTGCTTCCGCACGATTGTAGATGACCGGCTGCCCCTCGCACGTGGTCAGCTTACCGCCGGCTTCGTGCACCAGAAGGTCGGCAGCCGCAAGGTCCCAGTCGTGGCTGTCGGGACCCGCGAACGCGACGTCGAGCTGCCCGGTGGCAACGCGCGCAATGCGCAGCGCGAGCGAATGCACTTTCGGCTCGGCGATGATGCCGGGCTCGGATTTCACCAACCGGTCGATCCGCCGCTGCGGACCGGCGACGCGCGCGCCGTTCAATCCTGCGCCGATGCTCGCCGCGATGGGCGAGTCATCCCGTGTCGCGCGCTCCCCGGCCAGCGCGAGGTAGAGCCCGTCCTCCTTCGGCGCGAACAGGGCGGCGGCGACCGGCCGGCCATTCTCGACCAGCGCAACCGAAACCGCCCAATCGGTGCGGCCCGACATGTACGCGCGTGTCCCGTCGATCGGATCGACGACCCAGAGCCGGCTGGAGGAAAGCCGTGCGAGGTCGTCCTCGGTTTCCTCGGAAAGCCAGGCGGCAGGCATCAGCCGCGGCAACCGCTCGCGCAGAAAGTCATTGACTGCGATGTCGGCGTCGCTCACCGGCGATCCGCCGCCTTTGGTCCAGGATTTGTACGTTCCGCCGAAGGTGCTCGCCGCGAGCGCGCCGGCCTCGCGCACGATCGCCGCAAGCTCGTCGCGGAACGGTGCGCGCGTGATCGGCTCAAGTGCCCGCAACGGTCAACCCTTCCACGCGCACGGTCGGCGAATTTGTGCCGTAACGGAATTCTAGATCGTTCGCGGGCTCGAGCGAGGCAAAGATGTCGTTGAGGTGACCCGCGATGGTGACTTCGCTCACCGGATAGGTGAGTTCGCCCTTCTCGATCCAGAGGCCGGATGCGCCGCGGCTGTAGTCGCCGGTAACGAGGTTGGTCCCCATGCCGATCAAGTCGGTGATGTAGAAGCCGTCGTCAATGCCCGCAATCAGCTCCCGCGGGGTCGATGTGCCGGCTTCGAGATGAAGATTGGTCGGCGACGGCGACGGCGACGACGAGACGCCGCGCGCAGCGTGGCCGGTCGTCGTCAGACTGAGCTCACGCGCGGTTGCGCTGTCGAGGAACCAGCTCGTGAGCACGCCGTCGTCGATCATGGCACGCTTGCGGCCCGCGACGCCCTCGCCGTCGAACGGATGTGAGCGCTGACCGCGCTTGCGCAGCGGATCGTCGACGATGCGGATTCCCGGCCGAAACAGCCGCGCGCCCATCTTGTCCTTGAGAAAGCTTGTCTTGCGCGCGATCGAGGCGCCGTTGATCGCCGAGGCGAGATGTCCGACCAGTGAGCCGGCCACGCGCGGATCGAACACCACCGGCACGCGCCGGGTCTCGACCTTGCGCGGGTTGAGGCGCTTGATGGCGCGTTCGCCCGCGACGCGGCCGATCTTGTCCGGCGCGTCGAGGTCGGCGGCGTGCAGCGTGGACGAATAGTCGTAGTCGCGCTCCATGCCGGTGCCCTCGCCCGCGATCGCCACTGCCGAAACGCTATGGCGCGAGCCGACGTAAGCGCCGCGAAAGCCGTGGCTGGTCACCAGCACCATGCCGCCGATGCCGACCGACGCTCCGGCGCCGCCGGATTTCGTGACCCCCCCGACCGCGAGCGCGGCAGCTTCCGCCGCGCGGGCAAGCTGTTCGAGCCGACCGACCGAGGGCAACTCATGGTCGACAAGGTCCAGATCGGGAAAATCGTGCGCCAGCAGATCGCGGTCGGCGAGGCCCGCGAATGCATCCTCGGGCGCGACGCGCGCCATCGCGACGGCGCGTTCGGCGAGTTCGCTCGCCGCGCCGTTCCCTTTCACGTCGTTGCTAGAGACCACCGCTTGGCGCCGGCCGACGAGGACGCGCAGACCCATGTCGTCGCCCTCTGAGCGCTCGCTGCCTTCAACCGCACCATCTCGCACCTCGACGGAGAGCGAGATGCCGCGCACCGCGACCGCGTCGGCCGCATCCGCGCCCGCTTTGCGGGCGGCGGCGACGAGGCGTTCGGCGAGCGAGACGAGTTCCGACTGGTCGAGAAAGGATGACATCAGGTTTCTTGATCCGGTGTAGGCGGCGCCCGGCGGGCTGACAAGGGCGGCGCAGGAATGCGCCGGTTTAGTCAGACGCCTTAGATTGGTTTCCGCGGGGTTATCAGCAAGGTCCAAGCTGTGCCGAAGTGGGCATGATCGCGACAAAGTGCAGGACTGCGGCAAGAGGTCGTCAATCATGTCGCCGAAACGGCGCGCTGCTACCACACATTAACCAGCGATCTTAAGCCGATACCGCCCGCACTCTGGCATGCTCGCGTCAACGTTGGACACAAAACAAAAAGTCCGACAGGGAGCGTGTTTTGAGGCGTCAAACCGAGCTCGGCGGACACTCCGCCGGGTCGAGCCGCATCGCGCGGCTCGACCCTCTCGCGCTACCGGTCCGTTTCACGGCGAGCGACGCCGTGGCGGACGAGCGGGTGCGCCACGTCGAACTGCACCGCGAACGCGTGATCTTGCGCCGTGCCGTGCAAGGCATGCGCGTCGCACTCAACGTTCCGGTCACGGCGTTTCTCGGCGTTGCGGTTCGTCTTATCCCCGCCGCTGACAGCGCGCCGGCCCGCGCCGCTGTGATGCTCGAGCATCGCGATCCCGCGCTGTCGATCGAGCTTTACGCGGCACCTGATTCAGACGATGTGGTGGCCGAGTGGCGCCTGTGGAGCCGCGTGCTCGGCCTGCCGCAGATCGTTGCCGACGGCGACGGGAATTTCAGCGAGCCGTTTCCCCGTCTCGGCGTGGTGCGGCTCAGCGCACCGACGCCACGGCGGCGGCGCCGCTCACCGCTCGCCAAGCGTCGTCCGCGTTTCCTCGCGCGCCGGCGCATGAGCATGAAGCGCGAAACCGCCATTCATCGCGACGAGCGCGAGATCGTCGCGCGCAATTAATCCGGCTTGCCGGCTGACAGCTAGCCCTTCACGTCGAGCAGTTCGACTTCGAAGATCAGCGTGGCGTTCGGTGGGATCACGCCGCCGGCACCGCGAGCGCCATAGCCAAGCGCCGGCGGGATGATGAGGGTGCGCTTGCCGCCGACCTTCATCGACGCGACGCCTTCGTCCCAACCCGCGATGACTCTGCGCTGACCGATGGGAAACTCGAACGGCTCGCCGCGGTCGACCGAGGAGTCGAACTTCTTGCCCTTCGCTCCATTCTCGTAAAGCCAACCCGTATAGTGCATCACGCAGGTCTGCCCGGTCTTGGGCGTAGCGCCCGTCCCGACCTTGGTGTCCGTAATCTGAAGTCCTGATGGGGTAGTCATGGTCTTCCCGCTTTGAGCAATGGCTGGAGGAGATATGCCGATCGCCATGATGGCGGCGAATACCGCGGCAAGGAGTCCTGACGTGAGACTTTTTAGGCGCATGCTCGTCCTTTCCAACACCCGTTCTAGAAAACGTGAGAACTGTACAGCGCGTCGCCGACCAGCGCGGCGAACAGGATCAGGCCCGCGTCGCGGTTCGATTTGAAAACGCGCAGGCAGAGGTCCGGCTCGTCGATATCGAGACGGTTGATCTGCCAGCCCAAATGCGCCGCGAACGCGATCACGCCGGTCAGGAAGATCGCGCCGGTGCCGGCGGCCGCACCCGCAAGCCCAATCAGCACTACCGCAAGGCTGTAACAGACCAACAGCGCCAATCGCGTATGCGCGCCGAACAGCCGCGCCGTCGATTTGACCCCGATCAGCGCGTCATCCTCGCGGTCCTGATGCGCGTAGATCGTGTCATAGCCAATCACCCAGGCGATCGATCCGGCATAAAGCAGCAGGGCGGGCGCATCGAGTCTTCCGAACTGCGCCGCCCAGCCGATCAAGGCGCCCCAGGAAAACGCGAGGCCGAGCACGATCTGCGGCCACCACACAACCCGCTTCATCAGCGGATAGACCGCCACGATCGCGAGCGAGACGATGCCGATGAGAACGGTGACGCGGTTGAACTGAAGCAGCACCGCGAGCCCGATCAGCGCCTGAACGGCCAGGAATACGGCCGCGCCCTTGACGCTCACCTGGCCCGACGGGATCGGCCGCGAGCGCGTGCGCATGACCTTGGCGTCGAGATCGCGGTCGAGGATGTCGTTCCAGGTACAACCCGCCCCGCGCATGGCGAACGCACCGATGAAGAACAGCGCAACGTGCGCGGGATCGGGATACGGCCGGCCGGACGCGACTGCGGCGAGCGCGGCCGACCACCAGCACGGGATGAGCAGGAGCCATGAGCCGATCGGCCGGTCGGCGCGAGCAAGCCGCAGAAAGGGCCGCAGCGGCGCGGGCGCGAGCGTATCGACCCAGTTTCCGGTCGAGTCGGCGACCCGGCCGGCCTCGCTCATCGCTGCAGGACGTTGCCGGTCAGCGTATCCATGGTGCCGCTCTTCGGCGCGAGCGTGTCGACGCTGGTCGGCGTGCGGGAAAGACCCAGCGCATCGCTGAGACCCGGGCCGGTCTGCCGCGGCCCCGCGGTCGGTCCGACGGCGCAGACCTGGCTGGTCGAGGCCACGGTGCGCTGATGGTTGGCCTTCATGGTCTTCACCGCGTCCGGCGGGATTCCGCAAAACTGCTGATTCTTGTCGATGAAACCGACGACCTTGGCCTCCGCGACACCGAAGCTCTTGATAAGACTGCAGATTTCCTCGCGTGGCGCCTTGCGTTTGATTGCGGCCTGCAGCACGCCGGCCCGCTTTTGTGCCTCATCGCGCAGAGGCGCGAAGTCCTGGAAGCATGGCGGAGCCTGCTGCTGCTGAGGCGGGGGTGCACCAGGGACCGGCATGCCGGGCCCAAGCATCTGCGCCGCGGCACTTGCGGTGAGGCCAATCAGGGCCGCGGCCGCTATGGACAAACGCATGATAACCCCCTCCCGGTGGGGCGGTCGTGCTGGGTTGTGGGTCGGCAGGCAGCCCATGGTCAAGCCCTTTATCCGGTCCAAATCCGGCGGCAAGGGGGCAACGCCAGAAGGACGGTTAACCGCGCTGGTCCGCGGGCCTGCGGGGCGATAAACGAGCGCATGCCGCGCTATGATTTCAGAACGCCCCGGCTGTTCGTCGACGAGCCGCTCAGCGAGGGGGCCGAGGTCGCGCTTGTTCGCGCGCAGGCGAACTATCTGGTCAACGTGCTGCGCCTCAAGCCGGGCGCGCATGTCGCGTTATTCAACGGTCGCGACGGGGAATGGCGCGCAAGCCTCCTCGCTGGTGGCAAGAAGGCAGTGCGGCTCGCCATCGACGAGCGGATCCGCGCCCAGGCCGTACCGGGCGATTTGCATTACCTGTTCGCACCGTTAAAGCACGCGCGCCTCGACTACATGGCGCAGAAGGCGGTCGAGATGGGCGCCTCGCGCCTGCAGCCCGTGATCACGCGCCATACGCAGGTTCAGCGCGTCAACCTCGAGCGGATGCGCACCAACGCGATCGAGGCGGCGGAGCAGTGCGGCATCTTGACCATCCCGGAGGTCAAAGACCCGCTCGCCTTCAGCGCCTTCGTGGATGGCTGGGTGCCGGACCGCCTGCTCGTCTTCTGCGATGAGGAGGCCGACGTGAGGGACCCGGTCGAGGCGCTCAAGAGCGGGCGCGGCGGCGCGCTGGTCGGCCCCACGCCGGTGAGCCTGCTGATCGGTCCGGAGGGCGGCTTTGCACCGGAAGAACGCACCGCACTGATGAGCCTGCCGAACGTGCTGCGCATCGCGCTCGGGCCCCGCATCCTGCGCGCCGATACCGCCGCGGTCGCGGCACTCGCCCTCGCGCAGGCGGTGCTCGGCGACTGGCGCTAACTCGGCGCGACTTCCGGCCATCCATCCACAGCGGAACTTATTTTTTCCGCCGGAGTTTCAGTCGGTTAACAAGCGGGTGCTGGGCGGCCCGAGCACGGGTGCCTTTGCGCCTCATTGCAGTCGGGTTTTCCGCAAGCCTCGCGTCGAGGCGTAGAAGCGGCGATTCCAACATTGTGGCGGGAGAGGTCGGCCATGTCGGGCGATTACAAGTTCGGGATCGAGGAAGAATATTTTCTGGTGGACGCGGAGACGAAGTCGGTCTCGCGCGAGATGCCGGAATCATTCCTCACGGAGGTGAAGTCCGTCACCGGTGGGCAGGCGATGGGCGAGATGTTGCAGTCGCAGATAGAAGTGATGACGATCCCGCATACCGACATCGCCGAGGCACGCATGGAGCTGAAATTCCTGCGCCAGACCGTCGCGCGGGTCGCCGCCAAGCACGGGCTCGCGATCTTCGCGGCCGGCACGCATCCGACCGCAACCTGGGCCGGCGCGCGTCAGACCGAGGGCGAGCGCTACGACGCCGTGATGGAAGATCTGCAGATGATCGGCCAGCGC
>JAXDNZ010000283.1:0-3942 GCA_034669185.1 Hyphomicrobiales bacterium | reverse complement strand
CGCCTTCGCACCAACGTCAGTGCTCACTTCGCCGACTCGACGTCCATCGTGCCGATGCCGGTGCGGCCGAAGCGGTCCGGACGGTACATGTCCTCCACATAGGCCTGCGGCACGGTGTATCGGCCGGGCGACACCGCGCGCACCACGTAGGCCACGGTCCACACCGCCTTGCTGCGCGAGTTGCGGTCGAACGCCGCGGTGAAGCGGTCGTCGCGGAACTCGGTGTGCGTCGGCTCCTGCCCGTCCTCGATCCATCCGAGCGTGCCGGTATCGCCCGACGACACCAGCCGCGGGTTGTCGATCTCAAAGCCCGCCGGGAGATAATCGGCGACCATGACGTGGCCGAAAACCGGCTGGCCTTCGGTGATCTTGAGAACCACCACAAAGCGCTCGTTTTGCTTCACCTTGGTGATGTCGGCGCGCTCGCCGTCGAGCGTGTAGTAAAGCCGCTCGATCGCGAAGCCCTTGTCCGCCGCGGGCTCGGGCGTCGTGGGCGCACCGATGACCGAGACCACTGCCTGTACCGGGTTGTCGCCGGTGTTGGTGACCTTGATCGCCGCGCCGGCGAGCTCGGCCGGACGGAAGCTGCGGTAGAGCGGACCGCGTTTGGTCTCGCCGTTGACGTCGAGCGCCATGCCGGCCGTGTCCCGCGCGAGCGCGCGAGCCGCCAGCACCATCCAGGCGTTCTCCTGCGTCGAGGTGTAGGGCGTGAGCGCCCGCGCCTGCTCGATGCGTTCGACCGCCTTGAAGATCGCCGGCTTCGGCGCGTTGCCCTCGCTGGCGAGCGCCACGAAGGCGGACGCATCGCGCAACGCCGAGCCGTAGTCGGTGCGACCGACGTCCAGCTTCGGCGGCGGCGCAATGTCGGCGAGCGCCGCGTTGTAGACGCGCTCGGCACGCACACGATCACCGAGCAGCCCAAGCGCCGCGGCGACCTGGGCCTTCTGAATCGGCGTATCGAGCGCGTCGAGCTTGGTGTCGGCCAGATAGCGCAGGTCGCCAAGCGGCGCGCTGCCGTTGCGCGCGAGCACGTAATACGCGTACGGCAGATCGCTCGTCACCTTGCGCGCCGGATCGGCGGCCGCCACCGCATTGCGCAGCCGTTCGATCGCGAGCTTGAACGCCACGTCCGGCACCTGGAAGCCGCGCTCGCGCGCGCGCGTCAGGAAGTCGGTGACGTAGCTGTCGAGCCACAAGTCCTCGCCGCCCGGCCCCCACAGACCGAACGAGCCGTTGCCGCCCTGGCGCGCGAGCACGCGGTCGATCGCGTCACGGACGCGCTGGTCGAGCGCCGTATCGAGCGAGAGCTGAGACTCGGTCGCAAGCTCGTTGACGTAGAGCAACGGCAGCGCCCGGCTGACGGTCTGTTCGGAGCAGCCATACGGATAGCGGTCCAGCGCCTTGAGGAGCGCCGCGACGTCCAGTGCCGTCGAGGCGCCAACCGAGAGCTGCACGTTGCCGGTGCCCGGCACGAGATCGGCGAGCAAATCGCCCGAGAGCGTCAGGCTGTCGCCCTTCGCGATCGGCCGCACGCTGCGGCGCGTGATGACCTGCGTCGCGGGTTTGGCGGCAAGCGTGTAGCTGCGCTGCAGGTCGAAGTTGTTCGGCCCGGTGATGCGCACCGCGACCGTGCCGATGCCGACGGCGGTCGCGTTGACGGCCAAGCTGACGCCCGTGCGTTGCTTGGCGTTCAGGCGCACGCTGGCCGGCGCACCTGCGGCGACCGCGAACGGCCCCTCGGTGCGCACCGAGATGCTGTAGTCGCCGGCCGCGCCCTCGACATTGTCGAGGTCGAGCCGCAGCGTGCCGCGATCGCCATTGAGCAGGAAGCGCGGCAGCGTCGCGGTCAGCACGACCGGATCGCGCACGATCACGTCGCCGGCTGCACGGCCGACCTTGTCCTTGGACCAGGCCGCCGCCATCACGCGCACGGTGCCGGCGAAGGCCGGAATCTCGAACAGCACTTCGGCCGTGCCGTCGGTCTTCACGGTGACGATACCGGAATAGAGCGCGAGCGGCGGTTGCGTCGGCGGCGTCCCGGTCAGGCCGGCACCCGGGCCGTCGCCGCCGGTGCGGATGGTACCGCGTGCACCCTGCATGCCGTCGAGCAACTGCCCGTAGAGGTCGCGCAGCTCGGCCGAGAGCTTGCGCTGGCCGAGGTAATAGTCGTCCGGCGCCGGCGGCTTGTAGTTGGTCAGGTTGAGGATACCGACATCGACCGCCGCGACGGCGATGCGCGCCTCCTCGCCGGGCGCCAAACCACTGAGCTTGACCGGCACGCGCAACGTGCCGTTCGGCCGCATCATGTTCGGCAGCGTCATGTCGACAGCCAGCGTGCGCGCCTTGCGATCGACCGCGAACCATTGCACGCCGATCGCGCGGCCGGGCATGCGGCTCGCAAGCTCGTCGAGCGGACGGCGCAGCGTCGCCACCACATAGGCGCCGGTGCCCCAGTCGCGGCCGACATTGAGCGGGATGCGCGCCGTGCCGGCCGGCACGTCGATGGTCTGGGTCGCGAGCGTCTTCTCGCCGATGACATTGAGCGTGACCTTTCCGGCGCTGCGCGCCGTCACCGCCACGGTCATCGTGTCGCCGGCCTGGTATTCGGGCTTGTCGAGGGCGATCTCGAGAAGGTCCGGCGTGTCGGCGGATGCATCCGCATAGAAGCCGGCATCGAAGGTAACCGAGGTCGGTGGCACGCTCGGATCGTCGCTGCTGACGTCGAGGCGATAGCGGCCGTAGGAGACGGGAAGCGAGATACGGCCTGGCTTGTCAGCGGCGACCTCGACGCGGCCGTCGGAGAGACGCCGCGTGGTCTTCACCGGCTCGTATTCCCAGCTTCCGTCGCGGCGATAATATTGATAGCGACGCTCGACCCGGAGCAATTCATAGCGCAGGCCGTTGCCGGCAAGCGTCTTGCCGTCGGGCGCCGCTACGACCACGTCGAACGTCGCCATTTCGCCTTCGCCGAGCGAGCGGCCGGAGAACAGCGGCTTGACGCCGATCATCGCGGAGGTCGGCACAATCGGAATGCTGAGCGTGCGCTCCACCGCGCGGCCGCCGGACTCTACGAGCCGCACGATCACCTGCGCTTCGAGCGGGCGCGTCGTCTCGGGCAGCTTGTCGATGGTGACCGTGAACCTGGCCTTGCCCTTATCATCGGTCTGCGGAAGGTCTTCGAGCGCCTGCTGCGTCGTCTTGACCTCTTCGTCGTCGCTGCCGACGCCGAACTGATAACCGGCAAAGCCCGGACGGGACGCCGCCGGTGCGATCTTCACCTCGCCTTCGAGGTCGAGCGCTGCGGCCGGTGCGCCATAGAGAAAGCGGCCATCGACCGTGACCTCGGCCGGCGCTGACTTCGAGATGCGGCCCGTGGGTGAAGCAAGATCGAACTCGAGCCGGTCGGGCACGTAGTCCTCGACCAGGAAGCTGGTTGTGCCGACCGCCGGTGCTTTCGGATCGGTGTAGGCGCGCACGCGGTAGGTGCCGGTCGGCGCGGCCGAGATGATCGGCACGCTGAGCGAGCGGCCACCCAGACCCGCGTCCTGCACAACGCTGCGCCGGTATTCGACACCGTCCGGCCGCTCGATCACCAGTGTCAGCGGCACGCCGGTCACCGCTGCGCCCTGTGCGTCGCGCAGAAGCGTCGTCAGGTGCACGGTCTCGCCGGTGCGATAGACGCCGCGCTCGGCATAGACGAACGCATCGAGCCCGGCGGTGACGGTGCGGCCCGCGACGCCGCGGTCGGTCAGATCGAACGCCGGACCTTTCAGGCTGAGGAAGGCGTAGTCGCCCTTGCCGTCCGCGATCAGCATGGCGGGCGCGAGGCCGCCCTCCCCGCGCGCGAGCCCGGCCTCGAACTTGGCGAAGCCCGCCGCATCGGTGGTGCGGGCGGCCAGCACTTCGTTGTTGCGGGCGATCAGGCGGATTTCGACCCCAGCT
>JAXDNZ010000282.1:0-5041 GCA_034669185.1 Hyphomicrobiales bacterium | reverse complement strand
GCTTGACCGCGAATATGGTCTTCTCAGGGTTGGTGACCGCCTGGCGCTTGGCCGGCTGGCCGACGAGGCGCTCGCCGTCGTCCGTGAAGGCGACGATCGAAGGCGTCGTGCGCGCGCCTTCGGCGTTCTCGATGACTTTGGGGGTCGCGCCCTCCATCACGGCAACGCAGGAATTGGTCGTACCGAGGTCGATACCGATGACCTTCGCCATGTCTGTCCTCTCTTTCCGGCAGATCGGCCGGACCCTTGCGGCGTCCGGAGGAAAGGGCAAAACGAGCCTGTCGAAGCCCGCTGGACCCTTGGTCCGATCCCCATTGAACTGACTTCGCCGCCCCCCGGCGGCGTCATTGGGTCATATAGGACGGGGCTTTCCGCTCGCAAGCGGGACGATCACGAAATTGCGAGTCGGGGGGGACTCGATAGCATCTAGGATTGAGGCTTGATCCGGTACGCCACGAAGGGGCCGGTCTGCCGGATCGGCTCGAGCCAGTCGGGCACCTCGCCCGCTTGCAACTTGCCCCAGAGACTGGCGCTCAGCGCCTTTCCGGCGAGTCCGGAGGGCGGACGCGGCCCGCAGGTGACGACGTAATCGACCCGCGACCGCGCGAGGATGCGGCGCGCCACATCGGGCGGCGCCGTGAAGGCTTCATGCGCCGCCACGATCCCGGTCGAGAGGCGATGGTAGGGCGCGGCGAGCACCGCATGTGGGGTGAGCGCCAGCAGGAACGGGCCGAAATCGATATCGGATGCGATCAGCCCGGCGGGCAAGCGCGCCAGCGGCGCGTAGTTCCCAGTCTTGAGGCAGGCCTCGCGCTCCGGCCGATTGAAGTTCTCGCGCTCGTCGATGCCGGCCGCGTTCGCGACGGCGATCGCCCCGATGGAGAGCCCTGCGGGCGTCAGCAGCATGCCGAGCGCGAAGCGCGGGACCAGCGATTGCAGCCGCAGCCAGGTGAACAGATGCAGCGTCAGGACCGCGACCAGCGGCATGCCGAGCCAGGTCGCATAGGAATAAGCCTTGATGGCGGCGATCGTTGTGATGGCGGCCGAGACGAAGGCTGCGGCGGCGGCGAGGAAGCCGAAATCGCGCCGGTGCTCGGCCTGCCCGAGCAGCACGAGCGCCGCGACGGCGGCGGCCGCCGGGAAGGCCGCGATCGCAATCGCGGTCAGCGGACTTTTCGCCAGCAGCGGGATGAGCGGCTGCATCTCGCGCACATGCGCGAGCCAGATCGGCCACACCGCCGGGTCCATCATGGCGTAGGGCCCGTGCAGACAGGCCGGCTGGATCGCCAGAAAAAGCCCGGTCGCCGCCGCGCCGACCGCGCCCGTGGACGCGAGACGCGTGGTCAGGCGGTCGCTCGCAAACCATTGCGCGGCCGCGGCGAGCCCAAGACCACCCACCACGACCAGCGCGACCCAGTTGATCGCGATGGCGTCACACACGCCGCGCGTCCACTGCGCGGGAGCGACGATCACAAGAAACCCCGCGACCGAGCTGGCGGCGAGCGCGAGCCCGTACCGCGCCGCGGCCTCTCCACCGCTGCGGTCGACGACATAGCGCACCGCGAAAGCAGCGCCGCAAACCATCAGGTACGGCAGGCATTCGAGCCCGATCGCAAGTGCGAGGCCCGTGACGGCGCCGGCAGCCCAAGCGGCCCAGCGCATGCGATCCGACCACACCGTGGCGGCGACCACGAGCACGCTGAGCGCGATCTGGACGTTGTGGTGATCGATGCGGCCGGGCCTGAATTGATGGAACGCCGGCAGCCCGACCACCGCGAGCAACAGGGCGAGCAGCGCCGCCTCGCGCCCTGAGATGCGCCAGGCGATCGCGGCGGTGCCGCCGATCGTCGGCAGCAGCCACAGCATTGGCCATACCGCGCGCATCAACCGCTCGGCGGATGCGCCGTCGATGAACATCCCGAAGAATCGCAGCGTGCCGGCGAGCCCGAGATCGATCAGCCGCGACCAGTGCGACTCATAGCCGGCCGGCGGCTCGACCCGGTGCTGAACGAGATCGTACCAGCCCTGCCCGCCGAGCCAGTCGCGCAGTTGCGCGAGCCGCATCGCATCGTCGGTGTCGAGCAGCGTCTGGGCGGTTTCGCCCCAGTTCTGGACCAGAAGCTGGACCACGACGAGCAGCCAGGCGAGCCCGAGGAGGAGCGCAAAATGCGGCTGGCGCGTCGTTGCGGGCATGACGCGCCTGTTTCGGCCAACAGCGTTGCGTTTCGCTTAATGCGTGGGCCGGAATCGAGAGATTTAGGCGGCCCGATAAGCCGGAAATTAACGGAATCCTGCCAGACCTTGTGCCCGTGGGGCCGTCACAGGCGTGCCGCGTCGCGAGCGCGCGCAGGATTGCGTATGAGTATCGGAAAGATCGAGTTGGGCGCGTCTGTGCGCCGCGCGCGGTGCGCGGATGACCCGTTGCGTGCGTTGGCCGACCGCCTGCCGAGGCCGTTGCGCTTTCTCGGCGTCGGCGCGCTTGGCCTCACCACGGACTTCTGCGTGTTCACGATCCTGATGGGCTATGCGCCGCGCCCGCTCCTGGTGCGGCTCGTGTCGCTGGCGCTGGCGACGCTGGTGACGTGGCGGCTCAATCGCGCGCTCACCTTCGATCCGTCCGGCCGGCAACAGAGCGACGAGGCGCTGCGCTACGTGACCGTCACGGCGGTCTCGCAGGGCACCAGCTATGCGGTGTTCGCCGCGCTGGTGCTGACCGTATCGGCTGCGCTGCCGCAGGCCGCGCTGGTGATCGGCGCGGTAGCCGGCGCGGTGGTCGGTTACAACGGCCACCGGATGTTCGCTTTCGCGCCGACGGTGTCGCGATGAGCGTCGTCCACACCGATGTCTTCGTGATCGGCGCCGGCCCCGCCGGCCTCACCGCCGCCTACTGCCTGACCAAAGAGAACCCGTCCGTCATCGTGATCGAAAAGGACCCGGTGTATGTCGGCGGCATCAGCCGCACGGTCGAATACAACGGCTTCATGTTCGACATCGGCGGGCACCGCTTCTTCTCCAAGTCGAAGGAAGTGGTCGACCTGTGGCAGGAGATCCTGCCGAACGACTTCATCGAGCGGCCGCGCCTGTCGCGCATCTATTATGGCGGGAAATATTACTCGTATCCGCTGAGCGCCTTCGAGGCGCTCGCCAATCTCGGCATCGTCACCAGCGCCGCCTGCATGCTCTCCTTCGGCTACGCCAAGCTGCTGCCGATCGAGAGCCCGAAGAACTTCCACGAATGGGTGCGCAACCAGTTCGGCGAGAAGCTGTTCTCAATCTTCTTCAAGACCTACACCGAGAAGGTGTGGGGCATGTCGTGCGACGAGATTTCCGCCGACTGGGCGGCGCAGCGCATCAAGGGGCTCGATCTCGCGGTCGCGGTGATCGGCGCGTTGAAGAAAGCGCTGCTGCCGAAGCGCACGCCAAAAGCGGGCGGGCCCGTCGTCAAGACGCTGATCGAGAGCTTCCAGTACCCGCGCAAGGGCCCGGGCATGATGTGGGAGGCGGCCGCGCGCAAGATCCAGAAAGCGGGCGGCAAGGTGCTGAAAGGCCGCGAGCTGCGCGAGCTCTCCTACGACCATGCAAGAAAGCTCTGGCACATCGATGTTTCCTGCATCGACGGCAGCACCGCGAGCTACACGGCCAACCACGTCATCTCGTCCGCGCCGGTGCGCGAACTGGTCGAGAGGATCGAGCCGACGCCGATCTCGCGGCTGCATGCGCGCGCGCTGCGCTACCGCGACTTCATCACCGTCGCGCTGATGGTGAAGAAGCCCGACCTCTTTCCCGACAACTGGATCTACATCCACGATCCGTCGGTCAAAGTGGGGCGCGTGCAGAACTTCCGCTCATGGTCGCCCGAGATGGTGCAACCCGGCATGAGTTGCCTCGGTCTCGAATACTTCTGCTTCGAGGGCGACGGGCTGTGGAATGCGCCCGACGCCGAGCTGATCGCGCTCGCCAAGCGCGAGATCGCCAAGATCGGGCTCATCGCGGAGAGCGACGTGACCGACGCCTGCGTGGTGCGCCAGCCGAAAGCCTATCCGGTCTATGACGAGGACTATCGCCAAAACGTCGAGACCATCCGGCGGGACCTCGAAGGCCTCTATCCGAGCCTGCACATGGTCGGCCGCAACGGCATGCACAAATACAACAACCAGGACCACGCCATGATGACCGCCATGCTGACGGCGAAGAACATCTTGGCGGGCGCGCGCGTCTACGACATCTGGAACGTCAACGAGGACGCCGAATATCACGAGGCCGGCGGCTCGGGCGTGACCGAAGCGCTCGGCAGCGAGCGGCTGGTGCCGCAGAAGGCCAAATCTTCCGACACGGAGACGGCGGCGGCGTGATCAGGCGGCCTGCGAATCGCGCGGCCTCTATCGTCGAACGTACGCAGGCGGGGTGGCTTTCGGCTCTTCCTCCCTCAGTGCCCGGCGTACCCGCTCTGCTGCGCGAAGCGCATCTCGAATACTGCTGTGCGGCGATCCCTCTTCAAAAAAGATCACGGTCTCACAACCCGGGCACTCTCTCGAATAACCGCTTTGAAGCCGGCGTGCCCGATCCCGGAATTTCGATTTGCACCTGGGACAGCGGATTTGAATTGATTCATCCGTATGCATGACGCGACACCCTGAACGCCGCCGAGACCTTGATCGAATGTCGCGCAGAACAATTAAGAGACCGGCAATCGTAACCTGGTACCGGAGTACATCTCCGGTTGCCTGACGGGGCCACGCTCATGGCCAACGGACGCCCGCGGACGCGCGAAAGCCAGGTGGCCCGCTCACCTTCCCCGCCCTATCTCTCCCCCATGCCTTCCGTCACCCTCGCGCCGGGCGTCACGCTCGTGCCCGGTTATCTCGACCGCGCCGCGCAGGACGCGCTGCTCGCCGCGGTCCGCGCCGTCATTGCGGCTGCGCCGTTGTACGTGCCGCGCATGCCGCGCAGCGGAAAACCGATGTCGGTCATGATGACCAATTGCGGACCGCTCGGCTGGGTCACCGACGCGGAACGCGGCTATCGCTATCAGCCGGTCCAT
>JAXDNZ010000281.1:0-5466 GCA_034669185.1 Hyphomicrobiales bacterium | reverse complement strand
CTGCGCGCCGTCGGCGTCGTCGATGCGCACGCGCGCGGGCTCGTCGTGCAGGCAATTTTGCCGGCGGAGGACGGACTGGCATGACGATCCGCATGCGCCGCGGGCGTCGCGATCGCGCGAAGACCGTCTCCGCGTTCCCGCCGGCGCACAAGGCCGCGCGCCGGAGGAAGCGATGAGCGAATCCGCGACGCCGAGCGCACGCATCGAGGCGCTGGAGGTGCGCATCGCCCATCAAGACCGGATCATAGAGGATTTGAACAAATCGGTGACCGACCAGTGGAAACAGATCGACGGCCTTGCCAAGCAGATCGCCAGGATGGCGGATCGCCTGCAGCGCGTCGAAGACAGCGCGTCGTCTCCGGATGCGGCCGATCCGCCGCCGCCGCATTACTGACTAGCGCGTCGCGTTCGTGCCGAGATTCAGGATCACCACCTTGACGGAGGATGAGTCCGGATCGTCGGTGACGTTAAATCCGAGCTCGGTGCACATGCGCAGCATCGTGCTGTTCTCGGTCAATACCTGGCCGCGTATCCGCTTGAGGCCGGCGGCGGTCGCGTAGTCGATCATGCGCTGCATCAGCAGCCAGCCGAGGCCGTGCCCCTTCAGCCGCGAGCGCACGATGACGGCGTATTCGCCGCCCGCACGGTCTTCATCAAGATGCAGGCGGACGACGCCGAGCATCTTGCCCGTGGCCTCCTCGATCGCAACGAACGCCATGGCGCGGTCGTAGTCGAGTTGCGTCAGCTCATGAATGCGCGCGTCGGACAGCTCGCGTATCGGTGCGAAGAAGCGCAGCCGCACATCGTCCGGCGTGACCTCTCCGCCAAAGTCGGGATAGAGCGCGGCATCTTCGGGCTTGAGCGGCCGCACGAACACGCGCGTTCCATCGGCAAGGACATCGTGGCGTTGCCACTGCGCGAGATCGGGCCGCATGGGCGATCATTCGCCCCGTCACGGCGGGCGTCAATGCAACATCAGGGCCGGTGCCGTCGTGGCGGCGAGGATGCCGCGTGCCCGCAGGTGTGCGTGATGTCGGCGCCGTCCTAAGGCTTGATCGTCATGCTGCGGAAGGTTTGCTCGGCCTCATCGAGGTCCTTGCATTGCTTGCCATTGATCATCATGCCGCCATCGTCGCTGAGAATCTGAACCGTGCCCGGCGCGACGACGAACAGCGCCTCCGGCCGCAGGTCCTTGAAATCGACCGCGATCGGGGTTGCAGGCTCATCCGGCTTTCCGGACCATCGGTGCAACGCGAAACTGCCCTGGTCGCCCGGCGGTCCCGAAATCACAAGATAGCTCGATCCGACGAGCTCGATGCTGCGAATGCCGTTCCCATTGAGTCCTTTCAACAGGATGGGATCGCCGAATTTGGCCAGCTTGCCGCCCAGCATCTCGTCCGGATTCTCCAGCGGGACGATCAGGGCGCCTTCCTTCGGAATCGGATTTCTAAATCCGATCAGCAGCTTTCCGTCCGGCGTCGCCGCGAGCCCTTCGATGTTGAAGCCGCCAGGTGCTTCCGGAGCGAGCTTCGCGGCGTCCTCCAGCTTGAACGGCTTGACCCTGTCGTCAGCGATCAGGTTCTCGCGCAGTCTGACGTAAGGCTTGGTGTCCGCCGGAAAGGTGACCGAAGGCGGATTTCCCGGCTTGATGTCGGTTGCAAAGAAACGATGGCGGCGTTCCTGAAACACGCCGTTCTTGTTGTTGCCGTGCGACGAGATCCAATAGATCCGGCTCCCGATGACGGCCGAAGCCTCGATGTCGGATTCCTTGTCGGTCTGGGTGCGGAGAAACGCCGAAAGGTCGACGCTCGCGCCGACCGGATCGGCCTGGCCGCGCTTGTATATCTGCAGCGTGTTGCGCTCGTCGTTGCCGACGATGAAGTGGTCCGCGTCGAGCGCGGCGCCGGCGGAGGCGTCGCATCGGCCCCTGTAGACGAACAGCCCGGTTTGGGCCGCAAGCGCCTGCGGCAAGCAGAAGGTCCCCGCGGCAAGAAGGAGCATCATCGCTCGCATCGAACCCGCCTCCCGGCCGGTCGCTTTCGCGCAAGAAGCGCCCACGTTCCAACGTCGTTGATTCTAAGAATAGTTGGAGGCACGGAGCGTGTGGTCATTCGTCGCGGATCGACATGACACTCGCCTCGCGATCGACTGGCGAACATCAATGCGACATCAGCGCCGGCACGGTCATCGCGGACAAGATCCCACGCGTCACACCGCCGAGGATGAATTCGCGCAGACGGGAGTGCCCGTAGGCGCCCATCACGATGAGATCCACCGACGCGTCTGCGGCGTGCGACAGGAGCGTGCTCGCCACGTCGTTATCGCCCGCGACGATGCGCCTGACGTCAACGGTGAGGCCATGGCGCGCGAGGTGCTGCGCGATGTCGGCCCCGGGGAACTCGTCGCTCTTTCCCTTGTCCTCGGCGACGATCACGACGTCGACGTTCTTCGCTTTTCGCAGCAGCGGCATCGCGTCGGCGACCGCGCCCGCGGCGTTACGGCCCCCGTCCCAGGCGACCATCGCGCGTTCCATCGTGAACGGTGCCTTCTGGATGTAAGGAACGATGAGCACCGGCCGGCCGGACGCGAACAGCGCCCCCTCCGCGATCAATTCCTCCGGTGCGACCCTGTCGGGCTCCGCCTGGCCGACCACGGACAGGTCGAAGCGCCGCGCGATGCGACCGAACATGTCCGCGCCGCCGGCAAGGCTTGCGCTCAACGTGCGCGACTCGAACGAGATGCCCGCACGGGCGGCCGCGACGTCGAACGCCGCGATCGCGTTGCTGGCCTCCTTGTCGCTGCGCGTGCGCTGATCGTTGATGAACGCGGCCGGAACGTCGCCCATAATCGTCGGTGGGATGATCGGCTCGTAGCTGAACGCGACCGCCGCGAGATGCGCACCGAACGTTTCGGCGAGCGAGATCGCATAACCGCCGGCGACATCTCGGCCCGGATCCACCGACAGGTTGACGACGATGTCCTTGATCATGGCGGCTTCGGCTTTGGCGGCGCGGATTACTTCTTCTTGCCCTCGGCGTCGAACTGCTTGAGATAGGCCCACAAGCTCTTGATCTCGCTCTCGTTCTTGATACCGGCAAACACCATCTTGGTGCCGGGAATCTTCGCGCGCGGATCCTTGATGTATTCGCTGAAGACCTCTTCGTTCCAGATGATGCCGGAATTCTTGTTCGCGTCGGTGTAATTGTAGCCTTCGATCGTGCCGGACTTGCGGGCGTCGAGCCCATTGAGCACCGGCCCGACCTTGTTCTTGGCGCCTTCGCCGACGGAATGGCACGGCAGGCATTTCTTGAATGAGTTCTCGCCTGCGGCAAGATCCTGGGCGGATGCGCTGCCGACGGAGGCGACGATCACGACGCTTGCAATAACCAGGTCCTTCATCGGTCGGCTCCTTCGTCCACCAGGTTCTCACGCGCGCGAGGGCACGCGTGACGTGTTACAATGTTCGAATGACCGTCCGGGCGAACAGTGTCAATGATCAAATCCGCGCGACTGCCGCGTGTCGTCCGGTGAGCTAGAAGGGAGGACCGAGCGTGTCGGTGACGATGCCGCAACCCGATCCCGCCGTGCTGGTGCGGCGCGCCGAGATCGTGCGCGATCTTTCCGACATCGTGCCGGGCGAGGGCGTGATTTCGACCGAGCACGAAATGCGGCCCTACGAATCGGACGGGCTTACGGCGTATCGCCAGCTTCCCTTCGTGGTCGTGCTGCCAGAGACGACCGCACAGGTGAGCCAAGTGCTGCGCTATTGCCACGAGCACGGCATCCGTGTCGTTCCGCGCGGTGCCGGCACCTCGCTCTCCGGCGGCGCACTGCCGCTCTCCGACGGCGTGCTGCTTGGGATGGGCAAGTTCAACCGCGTCCGCGAAATCGACTACGAGAACCGCGTCGCCGTGGTCGAGCCGGGCGTCACCAATCTGGCGATCTCGCAGGCTGTTGCGCATGAGGACTTCTACTACGCGCCCGATCCGTCCTCGCAGATCGCCTGCACCATCGGCGGCAACATCGCGGAGAACTCGGGCGGCGTGCATTGCCTGAAATACGGCATGACCACCAACAACGTGCTCGGCTGCGAGATCGTGCTGATCACCGGCGAGGTGCTGCGCATCGGTGGCAAGCATCTCGACAGCGACGGCTACGATCTGCTCGGCATCATCACCGGCTCGGAAGGCCTGCTCGGGGTCGTCACCGAGGTGACGGTGCGCATCCTGAAAAAACCCGAGACCGCGCGCGCCGTGCTGGTCGGGTTCGCGTCGTCGGAGGATGCCGGCACCTGCGTCAGCCGGATCATCGGCGCCGGCATCATCCCGGGCGGCATGGAGATGATGGACAGGCCCGCGATCCATGCGGTCGAGGAATTCGTCCATGCCGGCTATCCGCTCGACGTCGAGGCCCTGCTGATCGTCGAGCTCGACGGCCCTGCCGCGGAGGTGGATCACCTGCTCACCCGCGTGGAAGGCATCGCGCGCGCGTGCGGTTCGACCGAATGTCGCGTCTCGACCTCCGAGGACGAGCGGCTGTTGTTCTGGGCTGGCCGCAAGGCCGCGTTCCCGGCGGTCGGCCGTATCTCGCCGGATTACTACTGCATGGACGGGACCATTCCGCGCGCGAAACTGCCGCTGGTGCTCCAGCGCATGCGCGAATTGTCGGAGAAATATGGGCTGCGGGTGGCGAACGTCTTCCACGCCGGCGACGGCAACCTCCATCCGCTCATTCTTTACGACGCCAACAAGCCGGGCGAGCTGGAGCGCACGGAGGAATTCGGCGCGGACATTCTGAAGCTCTGCGTAGAGGTCGGCGGCGTGCTGACGGGCGAGCACGGCGTCGGCGTCGAGAAACGCGACCTGATGCCGGCGATGTTTTCGGAGATCGATCTGAACCAGCAGCAGCGCGTCAAATGCGCCTTCGACACCAAGGGGCTGCTCAACCCCGGCAAGGTGTTTCCGACGCTGCACCGCTGCGCCGAGCTTGGCCGCATGCATGTCCATGCCGGGCGCGTGGCGTTCCCGGACATTCCGAGGTTCTGAGGCCGTTTTTCTTCGGTGGATTGCGGGCACGATGCGTTGAGGCTTCGGTGCAATCCGACACCGTTCGCCCCATATAGGGGCATGTTTGACGAGGATGACAAAGTAAAGACCTACCGTGGGCGAGCCGAACACGCCCGGCTCGGAGCGCTCGAGACGAACAGTCCGGATCTCAAGGAAATCCTGCGGAAGCTGGCTCTCTCCTACGATGCCCGGGCCGACGAGGCGGAGCGGGACCAGCAGGAGGGAACGCGTCGATAGGCGCGTTGCCTTCCGCGGTTCTGGGGTTCGAGTTGCGAACGTTTCCGCTCATACCCTTGAAAGCGGGTATCCAGTGCTTTTCAAAGAACTGGGTCCCCGCTTTCGCGGGGACGAGCGAATGCGAGAGACGATCATTCCACCTTGATGCCGGCCGCCTTGACGA
>JAXDNZ010000280.1:0-8899 GCA_034669185.1 Hyphomicrobiales bacterium | reverse complement strand
ACGCTATGCATGAAGGTCGCGTACTTCATCGTGGCGAGCGGCGCCATGGTCCACTTCACCTGCGGGCCCGAGATCACCGCCGTCACCTTCTCGAGCGGCATCTTGGATTTCACGTCCTCGATCCAGTAGCCGGCCGCCCTCTGGCGATCCTTGTCGACGATGTCGGTTGCTTCCTTCAGCGCTGCGACCAGCGCCTTGTAGAGCGTTGGATTCTTTTCGCGGAAACGCGCCGAGGTCCACGCCACCGTGAAGGTGTGCGGGCCGTCCATCACGTCGAACGAATTGAGGATGGTGCGGATGCCGGGCTTTTCCAGCTGCTGCTGCTGGAACGGCGGCACGCCGAAGACATTGTTGATCTCACCCGAGCCCGACAGTAGCGCGATGGTCGAGTCGGGCGGCGACATCGACACGGTGAGCGGATCGAGTTTGCCGAAGTTAGCCCGACCGAACTGCTTGGCGGCCGCCATCTGCAGCGTGACGGCCTGTACCGACACTTTCACGGCCGGCACCGCAATGCGGTCACTGTCCTTCAGGTCGGCGATCGATTTGATGTTGTCGCTGCGCGTGTTGAGCAGGAACGGCTGCGAGGACAGCGCCGAGATGCCCTTCACCTCGTTCGCGGTTCCGTGCGTGCGGTTCCACAGTGTCAGGAGTCCCGGCACGCCACCCGCCACGATGTCGACCGAGTCCGAGATCAGCGCGTTGTTCATGGCGTCCGGACCGTTGAACGTCGCCCAGACGATCTTCAGGTCCTTCAGGCCGAGCGCCGCGGCGTGCTTCTCCAGGAGCTTCTCGTGCTCCATCACGTTGAACTGGAGGTAGCCCATCGAGAACTGGCGCGCGATGCGGATTTCCTGCGCCGAGGCGGCACTTGGGAGTGCTAACGCGGCAAACGCAGCGGCGAACAAGATTGCGCAGAGCGATCGCTTCATGACGTCTCCTCGGGGTCCGTTTCTTTCCATCGATCCGCTCGTCCCCGCGAAAGCGGGGACCCAGTTATTTGGCCCTGGATTCCCGCTTTCGCGGGAATGAGCGGAGAATGCTTTGACGCCGGCGGATAAGCGCCAATGCCCAGCGGAAGGCTAGGACCTCCGCCAAAAGTGGGCAAGGGCGTCAGCGCGCGGCAAATGTCGGATAAGGACCATCGGTCATCGCGTAGCGTGCGAGTACGATCTCGCGCACGCGTGCGCGCTGCACCTTGCCTTGGAGGCTGCGCGGGATCGTCTCGATGGTCAGGCACGCGCGCGGCTGCTTGTAGCGCGCGAGCCCGGCCGCTGCGCTCGCGACAGTTTCGGTGATGTCGGTGCCGCCCTCCGACACCGCGACGATAACCTCGCCCCAATGCGCCGACGGAATCCCGACCACCACAACGCCGCGCGGAAGCACGCGTTCGATCTCTTCGGGATAGATTTTGTAGCCGCCGGTCTTCATCACATCGTGCGCGCGGCCCGCGAGAAACAGCCGCCCGCGCGCGTCGAGATAGCCGAGGTCGCCGGTCGCATGGAATGCGCCCTCCGGCAGTTCGTGGAAGCCGTTGCCATCCACATGCCCGATCATCATGTGCGGGCTGCGCAGATGGATTTCGCCGTGCTCGCCGATATCACACACGCGGCCGGTCTCGTCGCGAATCTCGATTTCGACGCCCGTGCCGGGCGAGCCGAGGCAAACGGCGTCAAACGTGGTGAGATCGCGGTAATAGTCGGCGGTCTCGTGCGGCTCCAGCACGGTGATCGGATTGAACATCTCCGATTTGCCGTAAGTCACGCGGATGACCGGGCCGAATTTCGCCGCCGCCGCACGATAGAGCGCGGGCTGCAGCGTCGCGGTGCCGCAGAAGATCGCCTTGATGCCCTCGATGCGTTCGTGCCGCGTGCCGTCGACCAGTTTCGCCAGCACGGTTGGCGGTGCGAACACGGCGGTGAGGTCGCCGCGTCCGAACAGCTCGTCCGCGTAGGCGACATCGACGCCGCCGATCAGATCGACCGAAGCACCGCTCTCGAACCAGGCCGCGGCGAGTAGCCCGGCGCCGTGCGCATAAGCGGTCATCAGCAGAACGCGATCGCCTGGCGCGGGCACGAACGGCAGGTGCGAGCGCAACAGCACGTGCGCGTACCAGCGCCGGTCGTGACGATGGATGATCGCTTTGGGGCGTCCGGTGGTGCCGGAGGTCATGATGACCTTGCCCCAGGCTTGGCGGTCGAACGGCGGCGCCGCGACGCTGCGGGGAGGGCGCGCGAGGATGTCTTCGAGCACCAGAACGTCGAGGCCGAGCCCCTCGATGCGTTTGAGTTCCGCGCGTTCGGCGACCGCGTAGCGCACGCCGAGGATGGCGATCGCGTAGGCGACATCATCTGGTCCGAGATTGAGGTCGACCACGAACTCGGCGGCGCCGCTCGCCATGACGCCGTAGCTCGCGACCACCACACCCGGCCCATTATGCGCGACGATCGCGACGACCTCGCCGGACCTCGCGCCCGCGTCAACAACAGCCGCGCGTACCGCGAAGGCCTGAGCGGCGAGTTGCGCATAGGTCAGCGTGCGCCCGCGCGAGGCGACCGCAACGCGATCGCCAAACCGCGCCGCGAAGCCGCGCAACGATGTAGCCCAGGGACTTTCTGGCCGAACGGTCTCGCTCATTGTTTTGACGCCTCGCGCGATATTCTTTAGCGTCCCGCCGCAATGCAGGGAAACGCCAAAGAACCGCGGAAGGGCGGGTTGCCGCTCGCCGGCATCACCGTCGTCGAGTTCTGTCACAGCGTCGCCGGGCCCTACGCCGCCTCGATCCTGGCCGATCTCGGCGCCGACGTCATCAAGGTGGAGGCGCCGGGCAAGGGCGATTACGCGCGCGACTGGGGACCCCCCTTCACGCACGGCACCTCGACGCTGTTCCACGTACTGAACCACAACAAGCGCGGGCTCGCGCTCGATCTGCGCGATGGCGTGACGGTCGAGCGGCTGAAGGATTTCATCCGCGCGCACGCCGACGTGGTGATTCAGAACATGCGGCCGGGCGCGATCGACAAGCTCGGCCTCAGTGCCGAGGCGTTGCGGGCGACGAAGCCCGCGCTGATCTATTGCGATCTTGGTGCCTATGGCCGAACGGGGCCGTTGCGCGAGCGGCCCGGCTACGATCCGCTGATGCAGGCGCATGGCGGCATCATGAGCGTCACCGGCGTCGATGGCGGCGAGCCGGTGCGGGTCGGCGTCTCGATCGTCGACCAGGGCGCCGGCATGTGGGCCGCGATGGGCATTCTGGCGGCGCTCAACCGGCGGCATGCGACGGGCGAGGGCTGCCACGTCTCGACCTCGCTGTTCGAGACCGCGATCGGCTGGATGGCGCCGCATATCGGGGGCTATCTGTCGGGCGGGGCGATGCGCCGCCCGCTCGGTTCCGGCGTGACCGAGATCGTGCCGCATCAGGCCTTCCCGACCGCCGACGGCCACATCATGGTGGCGGCCGGCAATGACAATCTGTTCGGCGCGCTGTGCGGCGCGCTCGAGCGGATGGACTACGTCGCCGACGCGCGCTTCGCGACCAATTCCAAGCGGGTGGAAAATCGCCTCATCCTGATTCCGATGCTGGAGAATGTGTTCCGCGGTAAGCCAAGCGCCGCATGGCAGGCGAAGCTGGATGCGGCGGGCGTGCCGGCCGCGCCGATCGAGAACGTCGCCCAGGTGATCGCCTCGAAACAGACCGAGGCGCTGGGCATCCTGCAGAAAGCGCCGGATCTCGACATGACGCTCACCGGCCTGCCGCTGGAATTCGACGGCGTGCGCCCGCCCTATCGCTCGTCCGCGCCGGCGCTCGGCGAGCACAACGATCTGCTCGCGCCCGCGCTCACGCAAAAGAAAGCCGCCTCATGAAGGACCGCAAATACCAGACGCTCGCGCTGGAGCAGCCGTCCGAGCATCTGCTGGTGGTGCGGCTCAACCGGCCCGAGGTGCGCAACGCGATCTCGACGCAGGTCGGTCGCGACATGCTCGACGTGTTCTCGGCGCTGGTCGCGGATGCGCAAGGCTATCGCTGCGTCGTGCTGACCGGTGCGGGCGACAAGGCCTTCTGCGCTGGCGGCGACCTGAAAGAGCGCCACGGCATGACCGACGAACAATGGCTCGCGCAGCACGCGATCTTCGAGCGCATGACGCTGGCGCTGATGGATTGCCCGATTCCGGTCATCGCGGCGGTGAACGGGGCGGCGTTCGGCGGCGGCTGCGAGCTCGCGCTCACCTGCGACTTCGCTTACGCGAGCAGCGCGGCGCGCTTCGCGCTCACCGAAATCACGCTCGGCATCATGCCGGGCGCGGGCGGCACCCAGTTCCTGCCGCGCGCGGTCGGCTCGCGGCGCGCCAAGGAGATCATCCTCACCGGCAAGCCCTTCTCCGCACAGGAGGCGCTCGACTGGGGTGTGGTGAACAAGGTCTGCGCGCCGGACAAACTGATGGAAGAGACGCTCGCCACCGCGCAGACGATCTGCGACAACGCACCGATCTCGGTACGGCAGGCCAAGCGTTCCATGCATTTCGGCATGCAGATGGATATCCGCTCCGCGCTGTTCTTCGAGATCGACGCCTATAATAAGATGGTCGGGACGCAGGATCGCCACGAAGGCGTGCGCGCGTTCAACGAGAAGCGCAAGCCGCGCTTTGAGGGGAAATAGGAGAAGGCACATGGCCGAGTTCATCGAGGTGCGCGAGGTCGGCCTGCGCGACGGCATTCAGAACATCAAGACGGTCGTTCCGACCGAGCTGAAGCTCGCCTGGATCAAGGCGGAGGTCGCGGCCGGCGTGCGCGACATCGAAGTGTGTTCGTTCGTGCCGCCGAAGCTGCTGCCGCAGTTCGCCGACGCCGAGGAGGTGACGAAACGCGCGCTGCAAATACCGGGTCTGACCGTCGCGGCGCTGATGCCGAATCTGAAGGGGGCCGAGCGCGGTGCCGCGCTCGGCGTGCACCGGCTCGATTATGTCGTGTCGGTGAGCGAGAGTCATAACCTCAACAACGTGCGCCGTTCTACCGCAGAGTCGCTCGCGGACCTCAAGCGTATTGCCGAATTCCTGAACACCATCGAGGCGAGCAAGCGCCCGCGCCTGCTGTGCGGCCTTGCGACCTCGTTCGGCTGTACCATCGAGGGTAACGTTCCTCATGACCGTGTCGTGAGTTTCGCCGAGCAGGTCGCGGTGATCGGCGTCGACGAGATCGCGCTTGCCGACACGGTCGGGTTCGGCAATCCGAAGGCGATCCGCACGCTGTTCACGCGGGTCCGCAAGGCGATCGGGCCGGACATCGTGCTTGCAGCGCACTTCCACGACACGCGCGGCCTCGGCATCGCGAACGTTTCAGCCGCCATCGAAGTCGGCGTGCGCCACTTCGATGCCTCGCTCTGCGGGCTGGGCGGGTGTCCCTTTGCGCCGGGAGCGACCGGCAACATTGTGACCGAGGACGTCGTGTTCCTCGCCGAGTCGCTCGGCTTCAACACCGGCATCGATCTCGACAAGCTGATCAAGGCGCGCGAGGTCGTCATGCGGGCGCTGCCGGCCGAGGCGCTTTACGGCCAGGTCGCGAAGGCCGGCTTGCCGAAGGGCTTTGCCTACGCGGAAGGCCGCAAAGCGGCGTAGCTTGGTTTTCCGCTCGTCCCCGCGAAAGCTGGATTCCGGCTTGCGCCGGAATGAGCGGGAGGTGGGAGATTACGCATGAACATCGAGAGCCCGATCAGGGACGGCGAAGCCGTCTCGCTCGATCTCGGCGAAGACTACCCCGAGCTGCGCGAGGCGGTGCGGCGCATCTGCGCGAAATATCCCGGCGCCTACTGGCGCGACCTGGAAGACCGTTCCGCTTACCCGACCGAGCTGGTCAGCGATCTTACGGCCGGCGGCTATCTCGCGGCGCTGATCCCGCAACAGTATGGCGGTGCCGGACTGCCGATCCGCGCCGCCGCCGCGATCCTGGAGGAGATCAACCTCTCGGGCTGCACGGCGACGCAGTGCCACGCGCAGATGTACATCATGGGCACGCTGCTGCGTCACGGCAGCGAGGAGCAGAAGCAGCGCTATCTACCGGGCATCGCGAGCGGCGAACTGCGCTTGCAGGCGTTCGGCGTCACCGAGCCGACGACCGGCTCGGACACGACCAAGCTCAAGACGCGCGCCGTGCGCAAAGGCAACGACCGCTACGTCGTCAACGGACAGAAGGTCTGGACCTCGCGCGCGCTGCACTCCGATCTGATGCTGCTGCTTGCGCGCACCACGCCGGTCGAGGAGGTGAAGAAGCGCTCCGAAGGCCTCTCGGTCTTCCTCGTCGACATCCGCGAGTCGCGCGGCAAGGGCATGGACATCCGCCCGCTCAAGGCGATGGTGAACCACAACACCACGGAAGTGTTCTTCGACAATCTCGAAGTGCCGGCCGAGAACCTGATCGGCGAAGAGGGGCAGGGCCTGCGCTACATCATGGACGGGATGAACGCCGAGCGCATTCTCGTTGCCTCGGAAGCGGTCGGCGACGGCCGCTGGTTTCTCAACAAGGCGGTCGACTACGCCAACAGCCGCGTCGTGTTCGGCCGCTCGATCGGGAAGAACCAGGGCGTGCAGTTTCCGCTCGCGCGCGCCTATGCCGAACTCGAAGCCGCCGACATGATGTGCCGCCGCGCCGCCGCGCTGTTCGACGCGAACGTGCCCTGCGGCGCTGACGCCAACATGGCGAAGCTGCTTGCGTCCGAAGCGTGCTGGAAGGCGGCCGAAGCCGCGATGCAGACGCATGGCGGCTTCAGCTACGCGAAGGAATATGACATCGAGCGCAAGTGGCGCGAGGTGCGGCTTTATCAGATCGCGCCGATCTCGACGAACCTGGTGCTCGCCTATCTCGGGCAGCACGTGCTCGGGATGGAGCGGTCGTATTGAGCTGTGGCCCTCATCCTGAGGTGGCCGCGAAGCGGCCCTCGAAGGATGGCCACGAACGCCTCTGTGGCCATGCTTCGAGACGCCCGCCTCCGCTGACGCATCGGCGGGCTCCTCAGCATGAGGGCCGCTACTGCGTCACACTAATCCCCGCTTTCGTGATGATCTCGTGCCATTTCTTCAACTCGGCCGAGATGAACCTCGCGGTCTCCTCCGGCGATGTCGCGACCGGCTCCGCGCCAAGCTCGACGAAGCGCGCCTTCACGATCTCGTCCTTAACGGCGGCCGCAAGCTCCGCGTTGAGCCTGTCGATGATCGGCCGCGGCGTGCCGGGCGGCGCAAGCAGCGCGAGCCAGCCATAGGTCTCGTAGCCGTCAAGGCCCGCTTCCTTGACGGTCGGCACGTCGGGCAGCGCGGACAGGCGCGTCGGGCTCGTCACCGCGAGCGCGATCGCGTCGCCCGTCTTCAGTGGCGTGATCACATTCGGCAGGAACTGGAATCCGGTCTGGACGCTGCCGGCGATCAGATCGGGCACGTACTGCGCGATATTGCGATAAGGAACGTGGGTCATCTCGACGCCCGCGACCTGCTCGAAATAGGCCGCGGCGAGATGCTGCGACGAGCCGATGCCGACCGAGCCGTAGTTCAGTTCCTTCGGATGCGACTTGGCGTAGGCGATGAATTCCTTCAGCGTCTTGATCGGCAGCTTCGTGCTCACCACGATCACATTCGGCAGAGTCGCGAACAGCGAGATCGGTGCGAGATCGTGCTCGGGGTCGTAGCCCAACTCCTTATAGAGCGTCTTGTTGGCGGCGAGCGGGCCGACCGAGCTCATCACCAGCGTGTAGCCGTCGGGCGCGGCCTTGGTTGCCGCCGCCGTGCCGGTGTTGCCGCCGGCGCCGGGACGGTTGTCGACGATGAAGCGGTGGCCGAGCGACGTGCCCATGCGTTCCAGCAGCACACGCATCACGACGTCGCTCGCGCTGCCGCCCGCGAACGGCACGATCACCTGGATCGGCTTGTTCGGATACGGCTGCGCCTGCACGAGGGTCGTGCTGAACAGAAGTGCGGCCGCGAGGGCGAGTATTTTTGTTGTCATTGTTTCACTTTCCCTTGAATTTCGCCGGCCGTTTGGCGTGGAACGCCTCCACGCCCTCCCGGAAGTCGTCTGACTGGCGCAGCCGGCTGTAGCAGTGCCCCTCCAGCTCGATCGCGATCGACAGCGTCGAATCCTCAGTGTCGTTCAGCAGCTTCTTGGCAGTGCGCTGCGCGAGCGGCGAGAACGCGCGCAGTTCGTCCACCAGCGCGTCCGTCGCCTTCTCGAGGTCCGCGTCCGGCACGCATTCGGTCGCGATACCCCAGTCGTAGGCCTGCTTGCCGGAAATGCGGCGCGAGCGCATCACGATGTCCTTGGTGCGCGTGATGCCGACGATCTTCTGCAAGCGCGCGGAGCCGCCCGAGCCGGGGATCTGGCCGAGCCGCTGCTCGGGCAGCGCGTAGAAGCACGTCTCCGACACGATGCGGAAATCGCACGCCAGCGAGAGCTCGAAGCCGACTCCGAAGGCAAAGCCGCGGTTGGCGACGATCACGGGCTTCGAGCAGCGCGCCGGCGCCGCGATGTTCCAGGCGAGCTTCGACACGGTTTCCGGGGTCGCCTCCATGAAGCCCTTGATGTTGCCGCCGGACGAGAAATGCTCGCCGGTCGCGCGAACCACGATCACGCGCACCCGCGCGTCATCATCGAGCGTCTCGAACACGAGACGAAGCTGGTCACGCTGCGGCATCGACACGATGTTGAACGGCGGGCGGTCGAGGATGACGTCGGCGCGCTCGCGCGTTTCGTCGATCTCGACGCGGAAGCCGTCGAGTTTGGCGAGGCGCGGATCGGTGAAGGTCATCGGCGTGGTCATGCGATCCCCCTGTCGTCATCCCGGACGGCGCGCGGTGCTCGGCTCTCTCCGTTACCCTCCCCCTTGTGGGGAGGGTCGACACGCTTCGAGCGCAGCGAGAA
>JAXDNZ010000279.1:0-2928 GCA_034669185.1 Hyphomicrobiales bacterium | reverse complement strand
CGATCCCGGAACGTCCCGGCAGCCCATGATGTCGTGCAGGACGTTGTGGGCGTCGAACGTGCCGGGCGTCCAGCCGAGCATGGCGAACGAGGTCTGGAAGCCACCCGAGCTGCCCGCCTTGGCGAAGAACCTCGCCTTCGGCTGCGCCGTCAGGTTCACCTTCACGCCCACCCGCGCCAGCATGCTGACCACGGCCTGGCAGATCGCCTCGTCATTGACGTAGCGATCGTTGGGGCAGTCCATCGTCACTTCGAAGCCGCTCGGATAGCCGGCTTCGGTGAGCAGTTTCTTGGCCTCGTCCGGTGCATAGGCCGGGCGCTTGAAGTCCTTCGCCAGCGGAAACAGCAGCGGCGAGATCATCAGCGCCGACGGCACCGCCGCCTTGCGCATGACCTTGTCGGCGATCGCATTCTCGTCGATCGCGAGATAGAACGCCTTGCGCACGCGCACGTCCTTGAACGGGTTCTTGCCCTTGATGTTCGAGTACTTCAGCTCGTCGCGATACTGGTCGAACCCGAGGAAGATCGTGCGCAGCTCGGGTCCCTGCATCACCTGCGCGCTGGCGCTGGCATTGATGCGCTCCACGTCCTGCAACGGGATCGGATCGGCCCAGTCGACGTCGCCCGAGAGGAGCGCGGCGACGCGCGTCGCGTCGTTCGCGATGGTGGTGAAGATCACCTCCTCGAAATTGTGCTCCGGCTTGCCCCACCAGTTCGGGTTCGGCTTGAAGGTCGTCTTCACGCCGGCCTGGTGACTCGTGATGATGAACGGGCCGGTGCCGTTGGCGTTCAGCGCGGCGTGGCTCATCTGCTGGCCGGCCTGCGGCTGTGGCTGGGCCGAACCGTTCGCCTCCGCCCACTTCTTCGACAGGATGTACCAGGTGTCCCATTCGGCATGCAGGATCGGGTTCGGGCCCGACAATATGAAGTCGACCGTGTGATCGTCGACCTTGACGACCTTGGTGTCGGCTGGAAACCGGGTTTTGACGTCGGAAGCGGGCGCGTGAAGCCGGGTGGCGGAGAACACCACGTCGTCGGCGGTGAAATCCTCGCCGTTGTGGAATTTGACGCCCTTGCGCAGGTGGAAGCGCCAGCGCGTCGGCTCGACGATCTCCCAGCGCTCCGCGAGGCCTGGAATGATCTTCAGCTCCTTGTCGCGCTTGGTCAGGCCCTCATACACGTTGCCGAGCACGCCGTGCGTGAAGGTCTCGTTGAGCGAATAGGGATCGAGCGACTTGAGATCGCCCTGGAAGGCGAAGCGGAACGTCGCGGCATCGGCCGGCACGGTCGCGACCGCCAGTCCGAACGCCAAAGCAAAGGCCTTGAGCTTCATTGAAAATCCCTCGTGGTGAATTTGTCCTCCGGCCGTGGCCATGCAGAAGCCCGGCGGTTGCCTGTAGCTTACATGCCCGGCCCGGCCGGTCCAGACCGTACATATTGTGATGACCCAACGCACCGGGCTCGGTTGACCGGCGAACGACGCTCCGATTTGTTAGCCGCCGATCATCCCGCGGCGCCGCGGCCGCCACCCGGAGCGTCCCATGCCCATCGTCAACCGGCTCGCCGACATGCAGGCGGAGGTCGCCGCATGGCGCCAAGACATGCATGCCCACCCGGAAATCCTGTTCGAGGTGCATCGCACGGCCGCAGGCGTTGCCGAGAAGCTCAAGGCGTTCGGCTGCGACGAGGTCGTCACGGGCATCGGCAAAACCGGCGTGGTCGGCGTGATCCAGGGCCGCAAGGGCCCGGCGGGAACACGCGGCGTCATCGGACTGCGCGCCGACATGGATGCGTTGCCGCTCGAGGAGACGACCGACCTCCCGTATCGCTCGACCGTACCCGGCAAGATGCACGCCTGCGGCCATGACGGCCACACCGCGATGCTGCTCGGCGCCGCGAAATACCTTGCCGAGACGCGCAACTTTGCCGGCACCGCGGTCGTGATCTTCCAGCCGGCCGAGGAGGGTGGTGGTGGCGGGCGCGAGATGGTCAAGGACGGCCTGATGGAGCGCTTCGGCATCCAGGAGGTCTACGGCATGCACAACATGCCGGGTCTGCCGATCGGCCAGTTCGCGATCCGGCCGGGCACAATGCTGGCGGCGGCCGACCGTATCATCATCGAGATCGAGGGGCTTGGCTCCCATGCGGCGAAACCGCATCACGGCGTCGACACCGTGCTGGTCGGCGCGCAGATCGTGAGCCAGATCCAGTCGATCGTCGCGCGCAGTGTCGATCCGGTACAGTCGGGGTTGATCTCGATCTGCCAATTCCACGGCGGCAGCGCCGACAACATCATCCCGCAGACCGTTACGCTGCGCGGCACCGCGCGCAGCCTGTCGCCGCAGGTGCAGGATATTCTGGAGAGCCGGCTGCGCGCCGTGGTGGAAGGAACCGCGCTCGCCCACGGCGCCAAGGCCAAGGTCACCTACCGGCGCGACTATCCGATGACCGTCAACCACGAGCGCGAGACCGAGTTCGCCGCCTCGGTGGCCGCCCAGGTGGCCGGCGCCGACCGTGTCGATGCCGACACGCCGCCGCTGATGGGTGGTGAGGATTTTTCATTCATGCTGCAGGCGCGGCCGGGCGCCTTCATCTTCTGTGGCAACGGGGATTCGGCCGGCCTGCATCACCCGGCCTACGACTTCAACGATGAGGCAATCCCGGTCGGTGCGTCCTACTGGGTGCGGCTGGTCGAGACTGCGATGCCGGGGTAGGGCATGATCGCGAAAACTGGGTAGCGGTTTTCGGAAAGATCCCTGCCCAAAAGGAGCTTCACGGCACGGCGTCGACGCGGTTGTCGGCGACGACAGGCGCCTGCACGGTCGCTGGGGGGCGCTGCGGCGCGAGGGTGAGCCGCTCGCCAAGTCCGTGCCAGAATGCCGGCTCGTTGAACCGGCTGCGCACCAGTACCGCGAAGCCGACAGCCGCC
>JAXDNZ010000278.1:0-6519 GCA_034669185.1 Hyphomicrobiales bacterium | reverse complement strand
CCTCGCGCATCTCGGCGAACAAGGGCCAGGTGATCGCCGTCTGTCCGGGATAACTGTCGATATGCGTGCGCAGCGCGCCGGTGCCATGTGCGAACGCGCAACGCAGCGCGAAGTCCATGCGTCGTCGCACGTCCTCGGCCGACCAGTTCGCCTGGCGATCCGCCATCACGGCGGTGCGCGCGCCGAGATGTGTGCCGTTCGGGTTCTGAGCGCGAGGCCAGATGTGGCCCTTGTCGATGTGGGTGTGAATGTCGACGAGGCGCGGCAGCACCATGCCGCGGTCGAGATCGACGCTCGCCAGATCGTCTTTCGCGCCGCCTACCGGACCGATCGCCGCGATGCGGCCGTTGTCGATCACGATGTCGCAGGGCGCGAGGCCGTCGGCGTCCGGCTTAAGTTGCGCCGCGTCGGCGACGAGGCACACGGGCACGCGGGCATTGGTCAGGCGGTAGGCGCTGGCGTTCGGCGGGATCGAAATTGAGAACATCTGTTCTTCTCTGTGTTCGCCCCTATGCTCCCCTATGCTAATGCAAAATCCGTGCGACGATGGGTCCCGCATGAAGCGTCCGCTCAACCCCTCCTCGATCCGCGCGCCGTTCGCGCAATACAGCCACGCCGTCGAGGTGACGACGCCCGGCCGCATGGTGTTCGCCTCGGGCCAGCTCGGCGTGTCGCCGGACGGTTCTGTGCCGGAGGATGTCGAAGCGCAGGCGGTGCTGTGCTTCACGAACATCAAGGCGATCCTCGCCGAAGCCGGAATGACGCTGGCCGACGTGGTGCGGTTTAGCGCCTACGTCACCGACCGTGCCTATTTCCCGGTCTACGGGGCGGTGCGCAGCCGCTATGTGCCGGGCAATGCCTTCGCCTCCACGCTGGTGGTCGTCGCGGGCTTCACCCGGCCCGAGTTCAAGGTCGAGGTCGAGGTAACGGCGATGCGGGCCGACTGACGTTTCGGTTTCAGAAAACCATAGTGATCGCTGCAGCTTATACCTCTCTTGACTCTGGGGGGCGCCCGACAAAGAATAGAACAAACCATGAACACAGGTATCCTTCATGCTCCCTGCCGAGCCAATGGAGCAGCATCTGCGTCGCCTCCGGCGCGTCATTGCGGAGAGCGAAGCCCAAGGAATTCCCGAGGCCGAGCCCCGCATCGCGCTGGGCGTTGCGGCCATCGACGCGACGCTGGGCGGCGGCCTTGCCGGCGCGGCGCTGCATGAGGTGAGCGCCACGCTGCCGCTGCACTTCGGCGCCGCCGCCGGCTTTGCGCTCACGCTCGCGGCCCGTGCGCGCGCACCGAAAAAACAGACGCTATGGATCGCGACGGATTTCTCCCGCCTCGAAGCGGGCGCGCTCTATGGTCCGGGCCTCGATCAGTTCGGACTGCCGACCGAGCGGCTGTTGATCGCGCGCGTCGCACGTCCGGTCGATGCATTGTTCGCCATGGAGGAAGCGCTCAAGTGCCGCGCGCTGTCGGCCGTGATCGCGGAACTGCATGGCGAGGCGGCGGACCTCACGGCAACGCGGCGGCTGATCCTTGCGGCACGCGAAGGTGGCGCGCTCGGCCTGCTGCTGCGTCCCCATCCAAGTGATGCGCCGAGCGCCGCGCACACGCGATGGCAGGTCGCCGGTTATCCAAGCGAGCCGGATGGACTCGGCGGCCTCGGCGCTACGGCGTTCAGCCTTTCTTTGACGCGAAACCGGCGCGGCCCCTCCGGCCAATGGACAGTTGCGTGGGATCACCATGAGCACGCCTTCACGGCGCTATCTCGCGGTGTGGCTGAGACGGCTCGCGACGGATCGGATCGTGCGCCGCTCATCCGCATTGGATGAAGCGCTTATCATCGCCGGGCCGGTCAAGGGCGCGTTGCGGCTCACCGCCGTGAATGACGCCGCGGCGGCACAGCGCCTCAAGGTCGGTATGCCGCTTGCCGACGCGCGCGCGATGTACCCGGCGATCGCGGTCGCGGATGCCGACAAGGCCGCGGACGCCCGCCTGCTCGAAGCGATCGCCGACTGGTGCGACCGCTACACTCCGCTGGTCGGGCTCGATCCCCCCGACGGGCTCCTGCTCGACGTGACCGGCTGCGCGCATCTGTTCGGCGGCGAGGCGGCGCTCTGCCGCGACCTGACGCAGCGGCTTGCCGCGCAACGCTATCAGGCCCGTGTCGCGGTCGCCGCCACGGTCGGCTGCGCGTGGGCCGTGGCGCGGTTCTCATCCCTCCCCGGCAGCGGGAGGGTGGCCGGCGAAGCCGGCCGGGGTGTTGATGCTGCGACCCCACCCGGCTCGATCCGCTCGCCATCCTCCCCTTTCAGCGGAGGGATGGGAGAGATCATCGCTTCCGGCGATGAAAGAGAAATTCTCTCCCCCCTCCCCCTCGCGGCCCTGCGCCTCTCGTCCGATGTGGTCGACGCGCTCGCACAAGTCGGCCTCAAGCGCATCGCCGACGTGCTCGACCGCCCGCGCGCGCCGCTCGCCGCGCGCTTCGGGCAAGCCTTCGTGCGCCGCATCGACCAGGCGTTCGGCCGCGAGGACGAGCCGATCACGCCACGCCTGCCGGTGCCGGCCGCGATGGCCGAGCAGCGCTTCGCCGAGCCGATCGCGCTCGAGCAAGACGTGCTCGGCACGATCGAACGGCTCGCCGGCCGGCTCGGTCAGACGCTGGAGCGGCGCGGCGAGGGTGCGCGTCTCCTGCAGGCCGCGCTGTTCCGAACCGACGGCAAGGTGTTCCGCATCGAGGTCGGTACCGCAGAGCCGCTGCGCGACGCCGGGCGCATCCGGCGTCTTTTCACGGATCGGCTCGATGTCATCGGAGACGAAGTCGATCCCGGATTCGGCTTCGACGTGGTGCGGCTCGCGGCGCTCGCGGCGGAGCGTTGCGAACCGGCGCAGACCGGACTTGCGGCGCCCGACCACGCCGCCGAGCTTGCGCATCTCATCGACCGGCTCGGCGCGCGCTTCGGCTCGCGACGAGTCGCGCGGCTCGTGCCGCAGGACACGCATATTCCGGAATTCGCCGTGATGGCGGTGGGAGCGGGACAAATGCGCGCGTGTCCCGGGCGCAGCGCATTACGAACTAGTGCACCGCATCCGGGACACGCAGAGCAAGACTCCCTCGCCCCCGCGCGCCCGGTCCGGCTGTTCGAGCGTCCCGAGCCGATCACCGCAATCGCCGAAGTGCCCGATGGCCCGCCGGCACAGTTCACATGGCGGCAAGTGCGTCATGTCGTGATCCATGCCGAAGGTCCCGAGCGCATCGCGATGGAGTGGTGGCGCGACGACATGGGACACGTGCTCAAGCGCGATTATTTCCGCGTCGAGAGCCGCGAAGGCCTGCGCGTGTGGCTTTACCGGGAGTGGCCGTCCGACCCGCAGCAACCGACACGCTGGTACGCGCACGGCGTGTTCGCATGAGCAACATCGTCCAGTTCACCAAACAGGCCGATCAGGAGAGTGCCACGCCTGCTGCGGCTTACGCGGAGCTTGCCGTCACCACCAATCTATCCTTCCTGCACGGCGCATCGCATCCCAACGAGCTGATGCAACAGGCCATTGCTCTGGGCCTTGCGGGAATCGGCATCGCGGATCGCAACAGCGTCGCGGGCGTCGTGCGCGCCTACCACGCTCTTGAAGAAATGAAGGAACGCTTTTTCAGCGAGAAAGGCATCGCGCTGCCCCCGTTCAAGCTCGCCGCCGGCGCGCGTCTCATATTCGCCGATGGCACGCCGGAGATCCTGGCCTATCCCCAAAACCGAAAAGCGTGGGGACGCCTCACGCGCCTGCTCACCGTCGGCAAGAGCCGCGGCGACAAGAGCGAGTGCATCCTGTTTTTCGATGACTTGCTCGAGCATATCGCCGGTCTCAATCTCATCGTGATGCCGCCTGCGCGGATCAAAGCCGATGCGCTTGGGGCCGTGCTGGCGCGCCTCAAGTCAGTGTCGTTCCGGCTGCCGGTGTGGCTCGCCGCGACGATGCTTTATCGCGGCGACGACGATCGCCGGCTCAAGCGGCTCGCCGCCATTGCGGAGACTGCCTTTGTCCCGCTCATCGCGGTGAACGACGTGCTCTACCACGTACCCGAACGCCGGCCCTTGCAGGACGTTCTGACCTGCATCCGCGCGCACGTCACCATCGATACCGCCGGCCGCCTGCTCGAGGCCAATGCCGAGCGGCACTCCAAATCCGCGCAGGAGATGGCGCGGCTGTTTCGCCATGCGCCCGAGGCGATCGATCAGACTCTGCGCTTTCTCGACCGTTGCAATTTCTCGCTCGGCGAATTGAAGAAGACCGAATATCCCGACGAGAACCGCCCCGGCCACACCACAGCGCTGGACGCACTCATCGCACTCGCCGAGGAAGGCTATAAGCGTCGCTATCCCAATGGTGCCGACCCGAAAGTTCGCTATGCACTCAATCGCGAACTCGAGATGACGGCTAATCTCAATTACGCAAAATACTTTCTGACCGTCTATGACATTGTCAGTTTCGCACGATCTAAGGGGATTCTTTGCCAAGGACGCGGCTCGGCGGCAAATTCGGTCATCTGCTATTGCCTGGGCATTACTGAGGTCGACCCTGAAAAGGTCGATCTTCTGTTTGAACGCTTTGTCTCGAAAGAGCGCGAAGAACCGCCCGACATCGACGTCGATTTCGAGCACGAACGGCGCGAGGAGGTCATTCAGCACATCTACGAAAAGTACGGCCGTCATCATGCGAATATGACCGCCACCGTCATCTGCTATCGCGGCCGCAGCGCGATTCGCGAGGTCGGCAAGGCCTTCGGGCTTTCGGACGATGCGATCGGCGGGCTCGCCGGCATGCTCTGGGGCTGGTCGTCGCGCGGCGTGAAGGACGAGGAAGCCCGCAAGGCAGGACTCGATCCTTCCGATCCGCGCCTGGCTCAGGTGATGGCGCTTGCCCAAGAGCTGATCGGGACGCCGCGCCATCTCTCCCAGCACCCCGGCGGCTTCCTGATCACGCGCTCGCGCATCGACGAAGTCGTGCCGGTTGAAAACGCCACGATGGACGAGCGCACGGTGATCGAGTGGGAAAAGGACGATCTGGCAACGCTCCGGCTTTTGAAGGTCGATGTGCTCGGCCTCGGCATGCTGTCATGCCTGCGCCGCGGCTTCGACCTGCTGCGGATTCATTACCGGCTGTCCGAAGCCATCCAACCTATTCTGCGAAGAGAGCATGAGGACAGGCAAGGAACCGGTGAGCGCGCGCCCGTCTACCGCATGATCCAGCGCGCCGACACGCTCGGCGTGTTCCAGATCGAGAGCCGCGCGCAGATGTCGATGCTGCCGCGCCTGCGGCCAAGGGAATTCTACGACCTGGTCATCGAGGTCGCGATCGTGCGTCCGGGACCGATCCAGGGAAAGATGGTGCACCCCTATCTGCAGCGCCGCGAAAAGCTTCGGGAAACGAAAGAAGAGCCATACTACCCCTCGCCTTCGCCGGAGCATGGCGACAGGGACGAGCTGAAAGGCATCCTGGTCAAGACACTCGGCATTCCGCTGTTCCAGGAACAGGCGATGCGCATCGCAATCGTCGCGGCCAAATTCACGCCGGAAGAAGCGAATGGATTGCGCCGCGCCATGGCGACATTCAAACGCGCCGGCACGATCCAATATTTTGAAGACAAGTTCATCCAAGGAATGATCGCGCGCGGCTACGACCCGGCCTTCGCCGCAAGCTGCTTCAGCCAGATCCGCGGCTTCGGCGAATACGGCTTTCCGGAAAGCCACGCGGCAAGCTTCGCCAACCTGGTCTACGTCTCTTGCTGGATGAAGTGCTATTACCCCGACGTCTTCGCCGCCGCGCTGCTCAACAGTCAGCCGATGGGCTTCTACGCGCCGGCACAGATCGTGCGCGACGCGAAGGAACATGGCGTCGATGTGCGGCCCGCCGACGTCAATTTGTCCGATTGGGATTGCACGCTGGAAGATGCCCCCCCGCCTTCCGGCGTGCTGCAGATGCGCCACGCCTCGATGAACGGCGCCATCAAGACAAAATGCGCGATGCGGCTTGGCTTCCGCCAGATCAGCGGCTTCTCGGAAAGTCACGGAAAGATCATCGAAAGCGTGCGCGGACGCGGCTTCGATTCCGTGCGTGACCTTTGGCTGCGTACGCGGCTGCCGCCCGCGGCGCTTGAGCGGCTCGCCAATGCCGATGCGTTCGGCTCGCTGGGCTTATCAAGACGCGATGCGCTGTGGGCGGTGCGCGCGCTGCAGCGCACGGGCGACAAGGATAACTTGCCGCTGTTCGCCCGCGTCGCCATGCCGTCACTCGAGCCCGACGTCGCGCTTCCCTCCATGTGCCCCGGCGAGCAGGTGGTCGAGGACTATCGCCATCTGCATCTGTCGCTGAAGGCGCATCCGGTCTCGTTCCTGCGCGCCGATCTCGAGGCGCGCGGCGTCGTACGCCACGAACTGCTGGCCGGCATCCCCTCAAGCCGGCACGTCACGGTCGCGGGCCTCGTGCTGGTGCGCCAGCGGCCGGGAACTGCCAAGGGCGTCATC
>JAXDNZ010000277.1:0-4221 GCA_034669185.1 Hyphomicrobiales bacterium | reverse complement strand
TCGCGCCCGGCGCGTGGGGCCAGCAGCTCGTCGACGAGCTTTCGCCCGTCGATGTCGCGGTTGAGAAAATCGCCTACTCGGCGTTCCACGCCTCGCGACTCGAATGGACCTTGCGCAAATGCGGTATCGCGCGGCTGATCGTCGCCGGCATCGTCACCAATGGCGGCGTCGCCTCCACGGTACGTGACGCGCATGTGCGCGAGTTCGATTGCACGGTGCTCGAAGACGGCTGCGCGGCGTTCTCGGCTGATGTGCATCGCGCCGCGATCGACGGCCTGCGGCCGGTCGCGCGCATCGCGACGGTCGCCGAGGTGCTGGGCGAGATCGACGCCGCATGAGCGTCGCTTCTGCCGCCGGCGTCACGTTCGAGAGCGAGGCGCAAGTCCTCATCATCGGCGCGGGCGCGGCCGGACTGTGTGCCGCGCTCGCCGCGGCGGAAGCCGGCGCGGAACCGGTGATGACCGAGCGCGACGCCGTGCCGGCCGGCTCGACCGCGCTCTCGGCCGGCCTGATCCCGGCCGCCGGGACACGCTTCCAGCGCGCGCAGGAAATCACGGATTCGCCGGCACTCTTCGCCCGGGATATTCAGCGCAAGGCGCATGACGAAGCCGATCCGGTGCTCGTGCGCGCGGTCGCGGAGGCCGCCGGCCGCACCGTTGAATGGCTCGCAGACAGCTACGCGCTGCCCTTTGAGGTGATCGCGAACTTCACCTACCCGGGCCATTCGGCATTGCGCATGCACGGCTTGCCGAGCCGCACGGGCGCCGAACTGATCGATTGCCTGCGCGCTGCCGTCGAGGCGCGTGGCATTCCGATCCTCACCGGCGCAGCGGCCGAGACTGTGTTCGTGGACGATGGCGGTATTCGCGGCGTCGCGCTGAAGCGTGGCACCAGCACCGAACGCATCGGCTGCGGCGCGCTCGTGCTCGCCTGCAACGGTTATGGCGGCGATCCCGCGCTGGTGCGGCGGTTCATCCCCGAGATGGCCGACGCGCTCTACTTCGGTCACGCGGGCAATCGCGGTGATGCAGTGCGCTGGGGCGAAGCGCTCGGCGCGCGTCTTGCGCACCTCTCCGGCTATCAGGGCCACGGTTCGGTCGCGACACCGCACAACATCCTGATCACCTGGGCGGCGATCATGGAAGGCGGCATCCAGGTGAACGTGGAAGGCCGCCGCTTCCACAACGAGGCGCTTGGCTATTCGGAAGCCGCGGCGCAGGTACTGCGCCAGCCGCGCGGGCTCGCCTTCGATATTTTCGATGACCGCATCGCGGCCATCGCCCGCCAGTTCCAGGATTTCCGCGACGCCGAGAGTGCCGGCGCGGTGATCGCAGCCGATACGATCGAGGCGCTTGCCCGCACGATCGCGGTTCCGGCGCATGCGTTGCGCCAGGAGATCGAGCAGTGTTCAGGCGACGACCGCTTCGGCCGCCGCCACGATCCCGACAAGACGCTTCAGCCTCCGTTCCGCGCCATCAAGGTGACCGGCGCGCTGTTCCACACGCAGGGTGGCCTTGCGGTCGACACGACCGCGCGCGTGCTGCGGCAGGACGGAAGCGCATTCCCGAACCTGTTCGCGGCCGGCGGCGCGGCGGCCGGCGTCTCGGGCGACAGCGCCGCAGGCTACCTCTCGGGCAACGGATTGTTGACCGCGACCGTGCTCGGCCGCATCGCGGGCGATGCGGCGGGGCGCATGGCAAGGTAAGGTAGAAGCTCTCTCCCGCTCATTCCCGCGAAAGCGGGAATCCAAGGCCAAAGAACTGGGTCCCCGCTTTCGCGGGGACGAGCGGCGGAAAGTAATCGGAGCCGCTCAATGCGCATCGACGCCATCGCGATCGGCCACAACCCGCCCGACGACGTCAACGTGATCGTCGAGGTGCCGATCGGCGGCGAGCCGATCAAATACGAGATGGACAAGGCCGCCGGCACGCTGGTGGTCGACCGCTTCCTGCATACGCCGATGCGCTATCCGGGCAATTACGGCTTCGTGCCGCACACGCTCTCCGACGACGGCGACCCGATCGACGTGCTGGTGGCGAATACGCGTCCGATCGTGCCCGGCGCGGTGATCAACGTGCGGCCGGTCGGCGTGCTCAAGATGGAGGATGATGCAGGCGGCGATGAAAAGATCATCGCGGTGCCGGTGCCGAAGCTCACCAAGCGCTACGCGCACATCATGACCTATACCGACATGCCCGAGATCTCGCGGCAGCAGATCCAGCACTTCTTCGAGCACTACAAGGATCTCGAGCCCGGCAAGTGGGTGAAGGTGATCGGCTGGGGCGACGCGGCAGAAGCGAAGCGGCTGATCGCCGAGGCGATCGAGCGGGCGAAAGAGAAGGGATAACGCGAGCCACATGAGCGGTTCACCCTCTCCCCTTGTGGGAGAGGGTCGCCGCCGAAGGCGGCGGGGTGAGGGGTTCGTCATCACACCAAGAAAACCCCTCACCCGGCTCGCTTTCACTCGCCGCCCTCTCCCACAAGGGGAGAGGGTTGCACCGAGCTCTTGGAGATAGCCGATGCACATCCTGATCACCGGCGCGGCGGGCATGGTCGGCCGCAAGCTCACCGAGCGGCTCGTCGCCGACAAAGGGCTGAACGGCCGGCCGGTCGACACGCTCACGCTCGTCGACGTGACCGCGCCGCCGTCGCCCGCCGGTTTCACCGGAAAGGTCGACGCCTACGCGGCCGATGTCTCGGCGCCGGAGACCGCCGCCAAGCTCGTCGCAGGACGGCCCGACGCGATCTTCCATCTGGCGGCCGTGGTCTCGGGCGAAGCCGAGATGGACTTCGAGAAGGGCTACCGCGTCAATCTCGGCACCATGCGCTACCTGCTCGAGGCGATCCGCACCGCGGGCGGCGGCTATCATCCGAAGGTCGTTTTTACGTCGTCGATCGCGGTGTTCGGCGCACCGTTCCCGGACGCGATCTACGACGAATTCCACCACACCCCGCTCACCTCCTACGGCGCTCAGAAGGGCATCTGCGAGCTCCTCCTCGCCGACTACACCCGCAAGGGCTTTCTCGACGGCGTCGGCATCCGGCTGCCGACGATCTGCGTGCGGCCGGGCACACCGAACAAGGCGGCGTCGGGCTTCTTCTCCAACATCATTCGCGAGCCGCTGGCCGGCAAGGACGCGGTGCTGCCGGTCGAGGAAAGCGTGATGCACTGGCATGCAAGCCCGCGCTCGGCCGCCGGCTTTCTCGTGCATGCGGCCTCGCTCTCGCGCGAAACGCTCGGGGCCCGCATCAACCTCACCATGCCGGGGGTCGCCTGCACGGTCGGCGAACAGATCGCGGCGCTGCGCCGCGTGGCGGGCGACAAGGTGGTGGCGCGCATCCGCCGCGAGACCGATCCGATGATCATGAAGATCGTCTCGGGCTGGCCGACGCGCTTCGACGCCAAGCGCGCCCGCGCGCTCGGTTTCAAGGTCGAGGACTCATTCGACGAGATCATCCGCGTGCATATCCGCGACGAACTCGGCGGCAAGATCGCGGCCTGATCGCGCAGCGCCGCACGGCATCGGTCGCACATGCGCGCCATCTTTCCCGGTGATGCCGAACATCGGCTGAAGGAGGACTTCTTCCGGGCCACCCCGGTCGGGTTCTTCGTCGACGTCGGGGCGAATGCGCCGCGCGAGGGTTCGCAGACGTGGCCGATGGAGAGCCGCGGCTGGAGCGGCGTACTGGTCGAGCCGCAGCCCGATCTGGCCGCGCGATTGCGCCAGGAGCGCCGCGCCAAAGTCTACGCCGTCGCGTGCTCGAGGCCGGAAGACTCCGGCAAGACGCTCACGCTCTATCTCGCCGGGATCCAGTCGTCGCTGAAAGCCGACTTCTACGCGGCCGGCATGCAGCGTGCCGGCACCTGCGAGGTGCCGATCACGACGCTCGATCAGGTGCTGGAGGATGCCGCCGCGCCGGCGCGTCTCGATTTTGTGTCGATCGACGTCGAGGGCCATGACATCGAAGTGCTCGACGGCTTCGATCTCGCACGCTGGCGGCCACGCCTGCTCCTGATCGAGGATGTGGTTCAGAACCTGACGCTGCATCGTTATCTGACGCGGCGCGGCTATCGCTGGTTCCGCCGCACCGGCATCAACAGCTGGTACGCGCCCGCGGACGCGGCGGTGCGGGTGGGCCTCATCGGCCGGCTTCAGTTCGTGCGGAAATACTATCTCGGCCTTCCATTCAGGGTCCTGCGCGAGAAAAAACGCCGCCTGT
>JAXDNZ010000276.1:0-4065 GCA_034669185.1 Hyphomicrobiales bacterium | reverse complement strand
ACCGTTGAGCACGTTGCCCTGGATCGTGTTGTCGCCCGTGCTCACCCTGTGTCCGGACGATGCGATGGACCAGGCCGTTCCGTTTCCCGCGCCTTCGTGATCGTGACAACTCCATAGCCGGCCGGATCGAGCATATTGATCTCGCCTCTGGCGCTGGTGTTGTCATGCGCCACCTGCAACGTCCGGCACGGCGCGGCTCGTGTGCAGCTCTTGGCGTCGCTGCCGTTTGCCGAAATGAACGTACGCGGCAGTTGCGCATGAGCCGGCGCGCCAAAGAACGTGGCGCGGTCGCGGCTGCGAAACAAAACGACACGACTTGACCTTCGTTCTGTCCTCGCAAGCCGTCCCGGAGTGATCCTGACGACACGGTGTGCGCAAAAGCGCCGGGATGCTGCTTGACTCTTTCCGGAATCCTGTGATCGTCGCGCCCTTGGCCAAAGGCCGCAGGGGACAGTGGAACAGGCGCGCGGACTTCCGCATTCAGTGGTGAGCGGCGCCTTCGATGACTTGACGCGCAACCGCGCCAGCCAAGGCCGTGCCGGCCGCGTTCCGCTCGGCTCAACCCCTTGAAAGCGAGCCGCGCCGCCGTCGCATTTGTGGTACAGAATCCGGCCGATGCCCATTTCCTTCTCGTCTCCGTCAAATCGTGACGCCCGTGCCCGCGGCGCCGGCGTCACCGCCGTGCTGGGCCCGACCAATACCGGCAAGACCCATCTCGCGATCGAGCGCATGCTCGCCCATTCGTCGGGCATCATCGGGCTGCCGCTGCGGCTCCTGGCGCGCGAGGTCTACAACAAGATCGCCGAGCGGATCGGCCCGCAGGAGGTGGCGCTCGTCACCGGCGAGGAGAAGATCAAGCCGCCCAACCCGCGCTTCTGGGTTGCCACCGTCGAGGCCATGCCGCGCGAGCTCGACGTCGCGTTCGTGGCCATCGACGAGATCCAGCTCGGGTCCGATTTCGAGCGCGGCCATGTCTTCACCGACCGCATGCTCAACCGCCGCGGCCGCGAGGAGACGCTGGTGCTCGGCGCCGCGACCGCGCGGCCGATGGTCGAGCGGCTGCTGCCCGGCGCCCATGTGCTCACGCGCCCGCGGCTCTCCCAGCTCACCTTCTCGGGCGAGAAGAAGATCACGCGGCTGCCGCGGCGCTCGGCGATCGTGGTGTTCTCGTCCGAAGAGGTCTACGCCATCGCCGAACTGATCCGCCGCCAGCGCGGCGGCGCCGCGGTGGTGCTCGGCGCGCTTTCGCCGCGCACGCGCAACGCCCAGGTCGCGCTCTATCAGTCCGGCGACGTGGAATATCTGGTCGCCACCGACGCCATCGGCATGGGACTCAATCTCGACGTCGACCACGTCGCCTTTGCATCGGACCGCAAGTTCGATGGCTATCAGTTCCGCAAGCTCAACCCAGCGGAACTGGCACAGATCGCTGGCCGCGCCGGCCGCGCCACCCGCGATGGCACTTTCGGCACGACCGGCCGCTGCCCGCCGTTCGAAAACGAGCTGGTGCAGGCGCTTGAAAGCCATTCCTTCGAGCCGCTCAAGCTGCTGCAGTGGCGCAATACCGACCTCGATTTCTCGTCGGTCGGTGCGCTGCAGGCCTCGCTCGCCGAAATCCCCACGGAAGCAGGCCTCACGCGCGCGCCGATCGCCGAGGACATCCTGGTGCTGGAGCATGCCGCTCGCGACGACGACGTGCGTGAGCTGGCGACGACCCGCGCTGCCGTCGAGCGGCTGTGGGAGGTCTGCCAGGTTCCTGACTATCGCAAGATGTCGCCCGCCACGCATACCGAGCTGGTGATCGCTCTCTACGGCTTCCTGATGCGGGACGGCGCCGTCCCGACCGACTGGTTCGCCCGCCAGATCGAGCAGGCAGACAATATCGAAGGCGACATCGACACGCTGTCGAACCGGATCGCCCATATCCGCACCTGGACCTTCGCCGCCAACCGCACCGACTGGCTGGCCGATCCCGAGCACTGGCAGGGCGTCACGCGCGCGGTCGAGGACAAGCTCTCCGACGCGCTGCACGAGCGGCTCACCGAACGCTTCGTCGATCGGCGCACCAGCGTGCTGATGCGCCGCATGCGCGAGAACACCGGACTCGAAACCGACATCAGCAAGACCGGAGAGGTGGTGGTCGAGGGCCACGCCATCGGCCGGCTCGACGGCTTCATGTTCACGCCCGATGCCTCGGCCGCCGGGTCGGAGGCCAAGACCCTGGCCGGCGCCGCGCAGAAGGCGCTGGCGGGCGAGATCGACGCCCGCGCCGCCCGGCTGGCGAAAGCCGCCGACGAGCCGTTCGTGCTCGCAACCGACGGCACCATCCGCTGGCTCGGCCAAGCGGTCGGCAAGCTCGTCGCCGGCGAGGAGACGCTCAAGCCGCGCGTGCGCATCGTCGCCGACGAACGCCTCAGCGGCGCCTCGCGCGACGCCGTGCAGGCGCGTCTCGATCTCTGGCTGAAGACCCACATCGAAAAGGTTCTGGCGCCGCTGTTCCAGCTCGCCGCCGCCGAAGACGTGACCGGGATCGCGCGCGGCGTTGCGTTCCAGCTCTGCGAGGCGCTCGGCGTGCTCGAACGCGCCAAGGTCAACGAGGAGGTGAAGACCCTCGAGCAGCCGATGCGCGCGACGCTGCGCAAATACGGCGTGCGCTTCGGCGCCTATCACATCTACCTGCCGCCTTTGCTCAAGCCGGCGCCGCGCGTGCTGGCGGTGCAGCTGTTCGCGCTCAAGCATGACGGCCCGGACACCAAAGGCTTCGATACGATCGAGCGGCTCGCCGCCAGCGGCCGCACCTCGATCGCCGCCGACAAGGAGATCGCCGGCGTGCTTTACCGCAGCGCCGGTTACCGCGTCTGCGGCGAGCGCGCGGTGCGGGTCGATATTCTCGAACGGCTCGCCGATCTCATCCGCCCGGCGCTTACTTGGCGCGCGGGCGCTCCGGGAATGAAGCCGGCCGCAGCATTCGATGGCGGCGGCTTCATCGTCACCACCGCGATGACCTCGCTGACCGGCTGTTCCGGCGAGGAATTCGCCTCGATCCTGCGCTCGCTCGGCTATCGCATGGAGCAAAGGCCGAAGCCCGCGGCGCCGCCGCCGGCTGCGGAAACGACGCCTTCCGAAGTGGAGATCGCGGCGTCATCCACCACCTCCGCACCGCCTTCTACCGACGACCAACCAACGGAAGCTCCACGCGACGCTGCGGTTACGGAAGCGACGCCTGCGGAGGCAATCTCGGATCAACCGGTCGAAGCGGCCGCAACATCGCCCGCCCCGCCGACACCCGATGCCGTGACCGAGGCCGCACCGGAAGCGGCGCCTGCGATCGAGCCGCCCGTCGAGGAATCACTCGTAGCGGAAACGCCGGCCGAGACACAGTCAGACGAGCCCATGCCGTCGCTGGTCGACGCCACCGCGCCGGCTGTTGCCGAAGCGGCGGAGCCAACCGAACAGGTCTCCGCACCATCAGAGGAAACAACGCCCGCGCCAACGGCGGAGGTCGCACCGACGGCGGAGCCCGCCGCGCCACCCGACATGATCGAAGTGTGGCGCCCCGGCCGGCCCGAGGGCCAGCGGCGCCCGCGTCATCGGCCGCAGCGTAGCGGCGAACAGGCCCGGCGGCGCGAGCACCGCCCTGCGCACACGCCGGCGCCAACAGACGCTGCCCTCCCCGCGGGCGACAACATTGCCGCAGCACCCGCGGTCCCGGCTGGACCGGACGGGACGCCCGTCCCCAACGATCGCCCGCCTCATCGCCGCCGCCACCAACGCCCCGAAGGCGCGCCGACGCATGTCGCCCGGCCGGATCGGCCCGCGGAGTTTCGGCGCGACGAGCGCGCCAACCGCCCGGCGCGCGGCGGGCGTCCCGACCGGGGCGACAAACGCAACCGCGGCGATCAGCCGGATCGCGACCCGGCGCTGCGGGCCCAGTACATCAAGGGCCGCAACGACGTCCGCCGCGACAACAAAGCGCCGGATCCTGATTCGCCGTTCGCCAAGCTGGCGGCGCTGAAGGCGCAGCTCGAGGCGGACGCCAAGGAGCGGCGCTAACGCATTGGACCG
>JAXDNZ010000275.1:0-10549 GCA_034669185.1 Hyphomicrobiales bacterium | reverse complement strand
CATGGCCTCGGTGCACATGGCGAACGCCGGATCGCCGGCGCAGAAGGCGCGCTGGATGCCCGAGATCGTCGCCGGCCGCGCGATCACCGCCGTCGCGGTGACCGAGCCGGACGCCGGCTCCGACGTGAAGGCGATCCGCACCACCGCGCGCCGCGACGGCGACCATTACGTGCTCAACGGCGCCAAGATGTTCATCACCAATGGCGTGCACGCCGACGTCTATTTCGTCGCCGCCAAGAGCGCACCCGATGCGCGCCCCTCGCAGGCGATCTCGATGTTCATCGTCGAGAAAGGCACGCCCGGCTTCCGTGTCAGCCGCGCGCTCGACAAGCATGGCTGGCGCTCATCCGACACCGCCGAGCTCGTGTTCGAGGATTGCCGCATCCCGGCCGAGAACCTGCTCGGCAAGGAAGGCCGCGGCTTCTACGCCATCATGAGCAACTTCCAGAACGAGCGCACCGTGATCGGCGCGATGGCGATGGGCGAGGCGCAGGCCGCGCTCGAGCTGACCATCGACTATGTGACGACCCGCAAGGCGTTCGGCGGAACGCTCTACGAGAAGCAGGGCGTGCGCCAGCGCCTCGCGACGCTCGCCGCCAAGGTCGAAGCCGGGCGGCAGCTCGTCTATCACGCGGCGTTCCTCGACGCGCAGGGCGTCGACTGCACGCGCGAAGTCTCAATGGTGTAGGCCTATTGCGGCGAGTTGGTCAACGAGGTGATGTACGCCTGCGTCCAGTTCCACGGCGGCATGGGCTTCATGCGCGAGTCGACGATCGAGCGCATGGCCCGCGACGCCCGCGTGCAGACGATCGGCGGCGGCGCCACCGAAGTGATGCTCGACGAGGTTGCCAAGCGGCTGAAGCGGTAGCCGTCGGTCAAATCACCGTGTGCGGCGCCGACTGGGAAACATCCCACCCCGGGCGGTGTTATTGTTTGGCAAGCGCGCCGCATGGCGCACCACCGGGAGCCATCCGATGAACGCGAAAATCCTCGTTGCCGCCGTGGCGGCGCTGTCACTGGCAGGCGTCAGCGCGGCGGATGCGCATCACAACAAGCGCCACAAGGCGCATCATCACGGCCCGGCGGTCGCCTATATCCGGGCCGCGCCGACGCTATATCCGGGTCCGCGTCCGGTCTGGGCCGCGCCGGGATCCTGCTACACCGACGAAGGCTACGGTCGTTTCCGTCCGTGTGACGCCAGCCCAAGCGGCGGGCGCTAGGTCATCCGAGCAGCAATGCGCGCAGCACGGTGGCGTGGCTGAGATCGAGTTCCTTGGTCGCGGTCAGCAGCGTCACGGTACGGCCGCGCACCGCGTCGCGCAGTTCGGCAAGGCCCTCGCCCTGCGACTTTAGTTCGGCGCCATAGCGGCGGCGGAACTCGGCGAACTTCTTCGGATCGTGCTGGTACCACTTGCGCAACTCATTGCTCGGCGAAAGGTGTTTCACCCACGCGTCGATCTTTAGCTTTGATTTCGACAGGCCGCGTGGCCACAGCCGGTCGATCAGGATGCGCAGTCCGTCATCGCTCCCCCACCCGTCATAAGCGCGCTTGATACGGATTGCGGCCCGCCGCGTGCCGGATTTACGCGCGGGTGTCTTGCGCGGTGTCGCAGCCTTCTTGGTTGCGGCCTGCTTGGTTGCGGCCTTCTGGGCGGGTTTGCTCTTGCGCATGGACGGTGCGGAAAACGGTTTCCACTTTGCGGGACGATGCGCTAGCCCTACGCCATGTCTGTATCAAGCGAAAGCAGCGCGCGCGAAGACGCGCCTCACCGCCATCCTGTCCCACCCGCTGCCGGCGAAAGCGGACGCGACCCCGTGTGCGGCATGGCGGTCGACCCCGCGACCGCGAAGCATCGCCACGAGCACCAGGGCCACGCCTACTATTTCTGCTCGGCCGGCTGCCGCACCAGGTTCGCGGCCGATCCGGGCAAATATCTCGACAAGAATCGCGCCGCGCCGGCGCCCGAAGGCACGATCTACACCTGCCCGATGCATCCCGAGGTGCGTCAGGTAGGTCCCGGCTCCTGTCCGATCTGCGGCATGGCGCTCGAACCCGAGATCGCGACGATCGAGGCCGGGGCCAACCCTGAGCTCGTGGACTTCACGCGGCGCTTCTGGATCGGCCTCGCGCTCAGCGTGCCGGTCGTCGTGCTCGAGATGGGTGCGCACGTCATTGGCGCGCATCGGTGGATCGATCCGACGCTCTCGAACTGGATCCAGTTTGCCTTCGCGACGCCCGTGCTGTGGGCCGGCTGGCCGTTCTTCGTGCGCGGCGCGCAGTCGCTGGCGACGCGCAATCTCAACATGTTCACGCTGATCGCGATGGGCACCGGCGTCGCCTATCTCTACAGCGCGGCCGCCACGCTTGCGCCCGGTATCTTTCCCGTGGCGTTCCGCGCGCACGGTGCAGTCGCGGTCTATTTCGAGGCCGCGGCCGTCATCACGGTGCTGGTGCTGCTCGGCCAGGTGCTGGAGCTGCGCGCGCGCCAGCAGACCTCCGGCGCGATCCGCGCGCTGCTCGATCTCGCCCCAAAGACCGCGCGGCGTGTCGGCGCCGACGGCACGGAAGAAGACATTGCGCTCGATCAGGTCGCGGCCGGGGACATCTTGCGCGTGCGGCCCGGCGACAAGATTCCGGTCGACGGCGCCGTGACCGAAGGACGCTCGTCGGTCGATGAATCCATGGTCACGGGCGAGTCCATGCCGGTGACGAAGGACAAGGACGCGCGGGTGATCGCCGGCACGCTGAATGCGACCGGCAGCCTCCTGATGCGCGCCGAGAAGGTCGGGCGCGACACGATGCTGGCGCAGATCGTGCAAATGGTCGCGGCGGCCCAGCGCTCGCGCGCACCGATCCAGCGCCTCGCCGACCATGTCTCCGGCTGGTTCGTGCCGCTGGTGATCGCGGTCGCGCTCGCGGCGTTTGCCGCCTGGGCCGCATTCGGACCGGAGCCGCGTTTGGCCTATGCGCTCGTCGCAGCGGTGAGCGTACTGATCATCGCGTGCCCCTGCGCGCTCGGCCTTGCGACGCCGATGTCGATCATGGTCGGCGTCGGACGCGGCGCGCAATCCGGCGTGCTGATCAAGAACGCCGAAGCGCTCGAGCGCCTGGAAAAGGTCGACACGCTCGTCATCGACAAGACGGGCACGCTCACCGAAGGCAAGCCGAAGGTCGTGGCGATCATTCCGGCGCGCAGCTTCGACGAGACGGCGGTGCTGCGCCATGCGGCGAGCGTCGAAAGGCTAAGCGAACATCCCCTCGCCTCCGCGATCGTCGCCGCCGCGAAGGAACGCAACGTCGGGCTCGCGCCGGTGACGGGTTTCGATTCGCCAACCGGCAAAGGCGCGATCGGGACGGTCGAGGGCAGGCGCGTCGTTCTCGGCAACGCCGCCTTCCTGTCCGAGCTCAACATCGCGACCGCGGGGCTCAACGGGCAGGCCGAGGAGCTGCGCCACGACGGCGCGACCGCGATCTTCATCGCCGTCGACGGCAAGGCGGCCGGCGTGATCGCTATCGCCGACCCGATCAAGGCGACAACCGCACAGGCATTGCGGGCTCTTGCCGCGGATGGCCTGCGCATCGTGATGCTGACCGGCGACAACCGCACCACCGCACGAGCGGTCGCGCGCAGGCTCGGCATCGGCGAGGTCGCGGCCGAGGTGCTGCCGGATCAGAAGGCGGCCGCGGTCGAGACGTTGCGCCGCCAAGGCCGCGTGGTCGCGATGGCGGGCGACGGCGTCAACGATGCCCCCGCGCTTGCCGCCGCCGATGTCGGCGTCGCGATGGGCACCGGCACCGATGTCGCCATGGAAAGCGCCGGCATCACGCTCCTCACGGGCGATCTCACCGGCATCGTGCGCGCGCGCCACCTCTCGCGCGCGGTGATGCGCAACATCCGCCAGAACCTGCTGTTCGCGTTCATCTACAACGCCGCCGGCGTGCCGATCGCTGCCGGCCTGCTTTATCCGCTGTTCGGGATCCTGCTGTCGCCGATCATCGGCGCCGCCGCGATGGCGTTGTCGTCGGCCAGCGTGGTCGGCAACGCGCTGCGGTTGCGCGGCGTGAAGCTGTAAGCCCTCACGACGCCGCTTGCGCTTTGACCCCTCAAATGACTATTATGATCATGATGACTATGATGGTCAGAACTAGGTCGGGGTGATGTCGGAGCAAAATTGGACCGTTGCCGAGGCGAAAGCGAAGTTCAGCGAACTGCTTGAACGCGCGCGCGCGACCGGACCGCAGACGATCACCAAAAATGGCCGCACGGCCGCGATTGTCGTGTCGCCGGAAGAGTGGCAGCGCAAGACCGAACGAGTGGGCACGCTGGCGGATTTCTTTGCCGCATCGCCACTGCGAAATTCCGGCCTAAAGATAGTGCGCAAGAAACAGCCGCCGCGACTCGTCAAGTTGTGACCTATCTCCTCGATACGAATGTCATTTCCGAATGGGCGAGACCCCGTCCGGATGAGGGTGTGGTGGCGTGGTTGTCGCGAACGGAAGAAGATTTGACCTTCCTCAGCGTTTGCACGCTCGCCGAGTTGCGCTTTGGCGTCGCGCGGATGCCGCACGGTCGGCGACGCCGCCAACTCGACGATTGGCTCAGCAATGAAATACCTATGCGGTTCGATGGTCGCATCGTTGCGATCGACGTCGCCGTTGCCGACGCGTGGGGCATCGTTCATGCGCGCGGCAAGGCCGTCGGTCGCTCGATCGACGTGATGGATGGACTGATCGCGGCGACCGCCGAGGTTCACGGAATGACGGTCGTGACGCGCGACATTGCGGACTTCAAGGCAGTCGGTACGCCCGTGTTCAATCCTTGGAGCAAACGCTGAGCAGCCCTCACGTCCTGTTGCGCGGGTCGCCCCCCGGCTGCCCTTCACCGTCGCCGGTGCGGTTCGCCGCTTCTTCGGCAGGCACGCGGTCTGTCGTCGGCGATGGTGGCGGATCGCGATAGGGGGTCGGTTGTCCGGGATCACGCATGGGCTTCGGATCGGGATCGGACGCCGGCGGCTGCACTGGATCGCGAGAGGGCGCATCCGGGGGATCGCGCATCGGCGGCACCGTCGGATCGGTGAGCGGCTGCGGTGTGGGCTCGGTTGCCGGCTTGGGCATGCATCATCCTTTGCGGAACGTCGTTTCAACGTCCCGCATTCGCGCTTCGTTCCGGTTACCAAACGCTAGAATACCGCGAGCACGCGCAGCAGTGAGATGATGCCGATGACGATGACGATGATGCGGATGATCTGCTTCGCGCGTCCGTCGACCGGCAACATGCCGACGAGATAGAGCACCAGGATAACGACCAGGAACGTGATCAGGACGCTGATGAGAACAGACGAACCCATGGCTCTCCCCGCTTTTGCCGCGAGCCGGCCGCCGTCCGGTCGCCCGCAGGTCCATCAATAGCCCCGCCGCGACAAAGTTCCAACCGTCCGGCCCTTGCCACGATGTTATGATGCCGGCCCGGGAGATCGCCCATGATCCGAACCGTCATCGCCGCACTCGCACTCGCCGCCGCATCGCCCGCCTGTGCCGACGATCTGGCCAGGACCTTGGCGCCGACCGGCACGCTGCGCGCGGTCTACATTGCGGCCAATCCGGTGCAGGCGTTCGTCGACCCCGCAACCAAGGACGTGCGCGGGCCCGGCGCCGAGATCGCGCGCGAGTTGGCCAAGCGCGCGGGCGTCCCGGTGACCATCGCGGGCGTACGCGGCGCGGACGGTGTGCTCGAAGCGGTCACGAGCGGCGCGGCCGACATCGGCTTCCTGGCGTTCGACGCAGTGCGCGCCGCGTAGGTGGATTTCTCGCAGAATTACGCGCTGGCACAGAACACATTTCTGGTTGCGGAGAATTCGCCGATCCGGTCGGTGGCGGATGCCGACCGCGCGGGCGTCCGCATCGGCGTCGGCATCCGCGATGCCGGCGATTACTTCCTGACGCGCACGCTGAAACATGCCGAGTTGAAACGCAACGAAGGTGGCATCGGCGAAGCGGCCGTGAAGGCGCTGCTCGCGGGCGAACTCGACGCCTATGCGGGTAATCGCATGCGCCTGCACGAGGCCGCGCAGAAGACACCGGGGCTGCGGCTTGTCGCGGACAATTTCTATGGTGTGGAGCAGGCCGTGATCGTGCCGAAGGGCGAGACGGCCAGGCTCGCGATCGTCAATCGCTTTCTCGATGAGGCGCGCGCCTCAGGCCTGATTGCGGGCGCCGTCACGCGCGCCGGGCTCGTCGGCGTGGATGTCGCGCCGCCCAACAGCCGCGTCCCGCAATAAAAAAAGGGACCGGGCCGGGCCCAGTCCCACTTTGAGTTCCGAGAGACGCATTTGCCGACACCAGGGCGACAGAAAGAAAGAAAGTGTTGGCCGATACGCAACGCAATCGCACCATGTTCGCTGCGGCCGGACAAATAAATTGTCCATAAATTCGGCAACGCGAGCCGCAGCATCACCGATGCTCAAAAAGCACGCGCAAGCGCAATCAGAGGAATCCGATCGAAATCCACGGAATTGCGGCGACCACCAACAGGCCGACCAGCAGCGCAAGCAAATAAGGCCAGATCGGCCGCATGCCATCGTCCGGATTGACCCGGCCGATGGCGCAGGCCGCGTAGTAGCCGACCCCGAACGGCGGCGCGAACAGCCCGATTCCCATCGCGAGGATCACCACCATCGCGTAGTGCACCTCGTGGATTCCGATCTGGCGTGCGATCGGGAACAGCAGCGGGCCGAACAGCACGATCGCCGGAATTCCTTCGAGCACGGAGCCGAGCACCACGAAGGCGATGATCGACACGATCATGAACGTGGTCGCCCCGCCCGGCAGCCCCTGCATGGCGGCCGCGAGATCGCGCGAGAAGCCGGACTGCGTCAGCGCCCACGCCATCGCGGTCGCGGCGCCAATGATGAGCAGGATCGCGCCGCACAGCGACGCAGTGTCGATCAGCATCGGCATCAGCCGCGCCATCGGAAAGCTTCGCGTCAGCAGCAGACACACCAGGATGGTGTAGGCGATGCCGATGGTGGAGACTTCGGTGGCTGTCGCTACGCCCTCCACCACGGCGAAGCGGATGATGAACGGCAGCGCCAGCCCCGGCAGCGCGATCAGGAAGGCCCAGCCGACCTCGCCCCATGTCGCGCGCTTGACGCCGCTCAGGTCCTCGCCGCGATAACGCCACCACACGATGACGCAGAGCGCCAGCGCCAGGACCAGCGCGGGCAGCAACCCGCCATTGAACAGTGCTGCGATCGAAACGCCGGTCACCGAGCCGATGGTGATCAGCACAAGGCTCGGTGGAATCGTTTCCGACATCGCTCCGGATGATGAGAGCAACGCGACGAGATCGCCGGGCTTGGCGCCGCGCCGCTTCATCTCGGGAAACAGCACCGGCGCGACCGCCGCCATGTCGGCGGCCTTCGAGCCTGAAATGCCGGAGACGAGATACATCGCACCGAGCAGCACGTAGGAGAGACCACCGCGCACGTGGCCGAGCAGGCTCGCCAGGAAGTCGACCATGGTGCGCGCCATGCCGGTCGCCTCGATCAGAAGCCCGAGGAAGACAAACAGCGGCACCGACAGCAGGATGATGTGGCTCATGCCCTCATCCATGCGGCTCACCACCACGGTCAACGGCGTGCGCGTGGTGATGGCGAGGAACGCGAAGGTCGCGATCGCGAACACGAAGGCGATCGGCGCGCCCGCGAGCACGCCCGCGGCGACCAGCAGGATGAAGAACACGATGAGCTTGTAATTGCCCATCGCGGCGAACATCGGCTTGAGCATCCAGAGCCCCAAGCCGATCGCCGCGATGACGCACAACGCGAGCAGAACCTGCCCGAGCCCGCCCGAGCGCGCGAGGCGCAGCACCGCGAAGACCAGCATCAGGGCGCAGCCGACGGGCAGCGCGCTGGCGCGCCAGATGTTCGGGATTTCCATCGCGGGCGTGACGACCGCGGCCTCGTCGTGCGCGTATTCGATCGCCGGATGCAGGATCATCGCCAGGAACGCGACCGCGACCGCGACCGCAAAAGCCTCGAAGAAGACGCGCCAGCGCGGCGAGGCGCGCACAACCAGCGTCGACATGCGCATGTGCTCGCTGCGGCGGAACGCCACCACGGCGCCGAGCATCGCGAGCCAAAGGAACAGGATCGAGGCGAGTTCGTCCGACCACACGAACGGACTGCGGAAGATGTAACGCGAGACCACGCCGGCGAACAGGATGATGACTTCGAGAGCGGTCAGGACCGCGACCGGCCACTCGACGATGCGGCCAAGCCAGCCCTCAAGCCGCGCCGCCGTCGAAGCGAGCGGGGAGGCCGGTGCGGCCTCCCCGTGTTGCGCGATCTCCATGGCGGGACCGAGCGTCAGGCGATCTTGCCGGTGTACTTCTCCAGCACTGCCCAGGCTTCTTCGCCGTACTTGCCGCGCCACTCCTTGTAGAAGCCGGCGGCTTCCAGCTTGGCGCGGAACGGCTTCTGGTCGACGGCGACGAACTCCATGCCCTTCGACGTCAGGTCGGCTTTGAACGTCGCGTTCTGCTTGGCGATGTCCTCGCGCTGCTCGATCGCGGAGGCGTTGAGGTTCTTGGCGATGACGTCGCGCACGTCGGCCGGCAGCCCGTTCCACATCTTGCCGTTGGCAAGGAACCAGAAGCCGTCCCACATGTGGTTGGTCTCGGCGAGATATTTCTGCACCTCGAACAGCTTGGCGAAAAAGATGATCGAGAGCGGGTTTTCCTGCCCTTCCGCGACCTTAGTCTGCAGCGCGGAATAGACTTCCGAGAAGTTGATCGACATCGGCGCCGCGTCGAATGCCTTGAACATCGAGGTCCACAGCGGGCTCGGCGGGACACGTATCTTGAAGCCCTTCAGATCGTCCGGGCTCTTGATCGGGCGGGTCGACGAGGTCATCTGCCGATAGCCGTTGTCGTACTGCTTCTCCATCGCGACCAGGCCGGACTTCTCGATCTGCTTGCGGATGTAGGCGCCGAGTTCGCCATCCATCGCGGGCCAGACCTTCCCATAATTTTGCCAGATGAAGCCTAGCCCGTTGATCGAGGCGACCGGCACCAGCGTCGAGAGGATCAGTCCGGAGAGCGTGAAGAACTCGATCGCGCCGGAGCGCAGCTGGCTCAGCATGTCGGTGTCGGAGCCGAGCTGGTTGTTCGGAAAAACCTGGATCTCGACGCGACCGTTGGTCTCTTTCTTGATGCGCTCCATCGCCTCCATGGTGCGCACGGTCAGCGGATGGGTGACCGGCGAGTTGTTGGCGTATTTGAGCTGGAATTCGGCCGCGCCCTTGGCGATCCACGGCATGGCGACCGTCGCGCTCGCGGCGGTGCCGGCGAGCAGGAGCGTACGGCGGGTTGTCTTAAACATCATTTTGGTTCCTCCGATTGATCCAGCGCGGGACGCGCGACCGGTTTTTGAGCTATGGCCTTTGATACACGGCCGTTGGTTTTCATCATGGGCGGCGGCCGGGCGGCGGGCAAGTGGCGTTGCGTTATCAAATCGTGGGGGGACGGTCCATGACCAGTGAAGGCGCGCGCGCCGCGATCGTGACCGGCGGGGCTTCGGGCATCGGCCTCGCGACCGCCGAGCGGCTCATCGCCGCAGGATGGCGCGTCGGCGCGCTCGACCGCGACGCGGCGGCGCTCTCGAAGCTTGCGGCTGCGCATGCCGACAACGTTCGCACCGCAACGCTCGACGTGAGCGACGAGAGTGCGACCGATGCAGCCGTGAAAGACATGGCGGCGTCATTCGGCCGGCTCGACGGCGTGGTCAATTCGGCCGGGATCGGCCTCGACAAGCCGGCGCTCGACACGTCGCTCGCCGAATTCCGCAAGGTGCTCGACGTCAACGTGACCGGCACCTTCATCGTGAGCCGCGCCGCCGCGCGCATCATGAAGGAGCAGGCGTCGGGAGCCATTGTGAATATCGCATCGATCTCGGGGATGCGCGGGTCGAAAGGCCGCGCCGCCTATGGCGCCTCCAAGGGCGCGGTGATCAATCTCACGCATGTGATGGCGGTCGAGTTGGCGCGCTACGGCATCCGCGTGAACGCGATTGCACCCGGCCCAGTCGAGTCGCCGATGGTGCAGCAGGTTCACACACCGGCGGTCCGCCGCGCCTATGCGCATCACGTCCCGATGCGCCGCTACGCGACGGCTGACGAGATCGCCGTCGCGATCTGCTTCCTGCTCGACGGCGCGCAGTCGGGCTACATCACGGGCGCAATCCTGCCGGTCGACGGCGGCTTCGCCGGAGCCGGAATGATGGAGATCGAGGTGTAGTCTCTCCGCTCGTCCCGCGGAAGCGGGGACCCAGTACTTTGGCTCTGGATGCCCGCTTGCGCGGGCATGAGCGGAACCGAACTAGGACGCAATCAACCCTTTCACCGCACCTACGACCTTCTCCGGCGTAAGGCGCACCTCGGCCTCAAGCGGCGGGGCGAAGGGGATGGGGATGCGCGGCGCGGCAAGGCGCTTGGCGGCCTTCAGCGCGGCAGGGCCCGCAACATCGAGGACGCGCGCGATAACCTCGGCGC
>JAXDNZ010000274.1:0-3098 GCA_034669185.1 Hyphomicrobiales bacterium | reverse complement strand
GGGCGGGCAGCGTGAAGCTGGACGGCGATGGCCGCAGCGCGATCACGACCCCGAGAAAGCCGACGAGTACCGCGCTCCAGCGCCGCCAGCCGACCCGTTCCCCGAGCAGCAGCACCGAGAGCGCCGTCACGTAAATTGGACCTGCGAGATAGAACGTTGTCGTGTCCGCAAGCGGCAGGTAGGACACCGCCCAGAAGAACATCGCGACTTCGAGCGACGCCAAGACAACGCGCAGAATCTGCAAGGGAGGCCGCGGAGCGTTGGCGAAGGCCGACCTTCCGGCGTGCCAGATAAACGGGCTGAGAAGGAGCAGCGTGAAGGAACTGCGGATCAACATGAACTCGCCGACCGGATACCGCGCGACCAGCCATTTTCCGGCCGCGCTGTTGAGTGCGAACAGGAACACTGCAATCAGCATGAAGCCGATGCCGCTAAGCGCGGCCGAACGGCCGGCGACGGTTACTGGAAAGGGAGGCATTTCGATCCCGGCGGGGACGCGAACGTTAAGGAGGTCGGCCATGCATCGCAACCGGGGCGATTGCCGCGCGACCGCATAAGCCCTATTTGACGGCCCATGAAGTTCCTCGATGAAGCCAAGGTCTATGTGCGCTCCGGTGACGGCGGCGCAGGCTCGATCTCGTTCCGGCGCGAGAAGTTCATCGAGTTCGGCGGCCCCGACGGCGGCGACGGCGGCCGCGGCGGCGACGTCGTGGTCGAGGCGGTCGACGGGCTCAACACGCTGATCGACTATCGTTACCAGCAGCACTTCAAGGCCAAGACCGGCGGCCACGGGATGGGAAAGAACCGCTCGGGCGCCGCCGGCCCCACGATCACGCTCAAGGTGCCTGCTGGGACGCAGATCTTCGCCGAGGACGGCGAGACGCTGATCGCCGATCTGGCGCATGTGGGCGAGACATTCGTGCTCGCCAAGGGCGGCAATGGGGGCTTCGGCAACGCCTATTTCAAGTCGTCCGTGAACCGCACGCCGCGCCGCGCCAATCCGGGGCTGCCGGGCCAGGAAATGTGGATATGGCTGCGGCTGAAGCTCATCGCCGACGCCGGGCTGATCGGATTGCCGAACGCCGGCAAGTCGACGTTCCTTGCGGCCGTGAGCGCCGCCAAGCCGAAGATCGCCGACTATCCGTTCACCACGCTCAATCCGCAGCTCGGCGTCGTGCGCATCGATCGCCAAGAGTTCGTGCTTGCCGACATTCCGGGTCTGATCGAAGGCGCGCATGAAGGCGCGGGTCTCGGCGACCGCTTCCTCGGCCATGTCGAGCGCTGCCGCGTGCTTCTTCATCTCGTCGACGGCACCGGCGAGCACGCCGGGCAGTCTTACAAGACGGTACGCGCAGAGCTCGAGGCCTACGGTCACGGACTTGTCGACAAGCCGGAGGTCGTGGCGCTCAACAAATCCGATGCGCTCAGCCCGGAAGATCTGAAGCAGCAGGTCGCGCGATTAAAGCGCGCCGCAAAGAAGACACCGCTGGTCATTTCGGCCGCAACACAGAGCGGCGTGACCGAGGCGTTGCGCGCGCTGCAGGCCCAGATCGGCGCGAAGACAGCCGAAAACGCCGCGCCGGCCGACGCCTGGCATCCTTAAAGAGATCGCGCGACGGTGCGGCCTTATCCCTCCCCGGCTTCGGGGAGGGTGGCGAGCGCAGCGAGCCGGGTGGGGTTCCTTGCTTTGTAAAATAAGACCCCACCCGGTCGCCTTCGGCGACCACCCTCCCCGCTTCGCGGGGAGGGATGAGCAAGGTCGCGGCCTTACGCGCTTTTGCGCGTGCCGGCCTGATTGAGATCGGCAAACCCGCCGCTCGCGCCATCGTGCTTGCGCGCCGTCGCAAACAGCGAGTCGAACGCTGCGTCGAGGTCACCCTGCCGCGCGCTGAGATCGCCGGAGAGCTCGAGCACGTAGCGCGCCGCACCCTCGGTGCGCTTGATCGTGTCCTCGACTTGACGCAACGCGTCGGCGACTGTCGTCGCATTCGCGGCGGCCGAGCTGGCGCTGTGCGCGATGCTCGCGGTCGCAACCGACTGTTCGTCCACCGCCACCACGACGGTCTCGGCGATCTTCGCGATCTCCGCCACGATGCCGCCCGCGCTCGCGATCTCCTCGACGGAGCGCCGTGTCGTATCCTGGATCGTGGCGATGTGCCGCTCGATTTCTTCCGTCGCCTTCGAGGTCTGCGTCGCAAGCGATTTCACCTCGCCGGCGACCACCGCGAACCCCTTGCCGGTCTCGCCCGCGCGCGCCGCCTCAATCGTGGCATTGAGCGCGAGCAGATTCGTCTGCGCCGCGATGTTGGAGATGAGGTTGACCACCGATCCGATGGTATCGACTGCGTGCGACAGCGACTGGATCGTGCCGTTGCTCTTGGCCGCCTGCGCGACCGCCTGTCGCGCCATGCCTTCGCTATTCTTGGCCTGACGGTAGATGTCCGCGATCGAGGCTGACAGTTCCTCGGTCGAGGCTGCGGTCGTCGTTACATGGCTCGCAGCCGCGCTCGCCGCATCGGTCGCGGTCGTGGTCTGTCCGCTCGCGGTCTCGGCAAGGCCGGTAAGCTGGTTCGAGGTCTCGCCGAGCGTTTTGCTGACATGGCTGATCGCATCGCGCACCGCACGGATCGATTCGCCGAACGACTTGATCGCGCCATTGAGCTCGTCGGTGCGTTGTTTCGCCGAATCCGCCGCGACGATCGTGTGGCAGTAGACCGCATTGGCATTGTCGAGCGAGAAGACATGCAGCGCCGCGCGCGCAAGCCGCGCGATCTTCGCGGCGGAGAGGCGGTGGCGCTTGGCGACGATGCCGATGAACTCCGACAGCAGGCGCTGATTGATCACCGGCCGCGTCCGCATGTCGAAGCCGATGCGGATTTCGAACGCGGCACGCGCCTCGGCGTCGGCGACCCAGGCCTCGTCGAACGGGTTACCGAACAGCCTCACCGTGTAGGTGATGATCGTCTCCTTGATCGCGGCGCGATGCGCCCGCACCCGCTCCGCATGGGCCGGCACGTACTTGATCGTGCGGTCCATATGGGACTCGACGATGCCGTCCAGATGCGGTTCAAGTATCTGTAAAATATCACCTTTAAGCG
>JAXDNZ010000273.1:0-10981 GCA_034669185.1 Hyphomicrobiales bacterium | reverse complement strand
TCCAGCTCCTTCGGCACGGCCTTGAAGTAGCCCATCATGAGCCAGGTGCAGAACGGAATAAGGAAGGTCGGATAGGTTAGGATCAGCGACCACGGCGTATCGCCCAGCCGATAGTTGCGGATGATCTCGGCCAGCGGAATGAACAGCAGCGTCTGCGGCACCAGATAGGTGATGAAGATGCCGGTGCCGAGGCTGCCGGCGAATGGAAAGTTCAGCCGCGACAGCGCATAGCCGGCGAACACGCCGCATACGAGCGAGATGGCGGTCGACACCAGCGCGATGAACATCGTGTTCCAGAGCCACGATGCGAACAGCGTCTCCTCGAACAGGTATCTGACGTGGTCCCAGGTCGGTTTCCAGGTCCAGAACGGATTGTAGTTGATCGCATTCCAAGGCCGGTAAAGCTCGCCATCCGGCCGCACCGATGTGATCACCATCCAGTAGAACGGAAACAGCAGGAAAAGCAGGAACAGTGCCATGGGCGCGTAGAAGAACACCCACTTTCTCCACAATGCGCCTTCGATCATGGCTCAGCGGACCTCTACGCGACGGATATAGAGAAGCTGGATGATGACCACCAGAAACAGGATCGGAAACATCGCCAGCGAGATGGCAGCGCCCTCGCTCAAGAGGCCGGTGCCGATGCCGATCTGGTAGGCGTAGGTGGCGAACAGGTGCGTCGCGTTGGCCGGTCCGCCGCCGGTCATCACATAGACGATCTGGAAGTCGGCGAACGTCTGGATCACCGAGAACAGCACCACCACCATGGTCACCGGCAGCAGCAGCGGCCAGGTGATGTACCAGAAGCGCTGCCAGGGTCTGGCGCCGTCGATTGCTGCCGCCTCGTTGAGCTCGGGACTGATGGTTTGCAGTCCCGCGAGCAAGCTGATCGCGAAGAACGGCACCCCGCGCCAGATATTGACGATGATGATCGAGATCATGGCGAGATCCGGATCACCCATCCAGTTGATACGGCCGGTGATCAAGCCGAGATGATAGAGAAGCCAATTGAGGACGCTGAACGTCGGGTCGAACATCCATTTCCAGGCGAATGTGGAGAGCACGGTCGGGATGATGAACGGGAGCAGGATGAAGGCGCGCGTGAACGCCTTGCCGCGGAAATTGCGGTTGAGCAGCATCGCCAGCCAAAGGCCGAGCGCCAGCTTGAAGACGGTGGTTACGCCCGTATAGACGAAGGTGTTGTAGACGGACGTGCGAAAGATTCCGTCATTGAAGATCTTGTAGAAGTTGGCGAGGCCGACGAAGTCGCCGGGAACGCCGACGCGCGAATTTGTCACCGACAGCAGGATACCGCGCACGAACGGATAGGCGATGAACATGCCGAGCAGCACCATCGTCGGCACCAGCAGCACGAGCGCGAGCCAACGCTCGTCTTCGAGCAGCCGGAACCTGGGCCGCGGCGCCTGCGGCATGTAAACTTGGGTTTCAGCGATCGCCATTTCGCTTCATCTCGGTCCATGCGCCAACCGGCGCGTCATGCGAAACCTTAGGGGCTGCTCCGGCGCCACGTGCGTGACGGAACTGGACCCCTCGATCGCGCCGCCTCCCGGCTAAGACGGCGCGACCGCTCAAGCCCGATGCGCCCGGTCCGTGCGGCTGCCGCCTTGCAGCTGCATGAACCGGTGCGCGCGCAGTTCAAACGTAGACCTTCTTGAGCTCGGCTTCGGCCCACTTCACGGCATCCTCGGCCGGCATGCCTTGCACCGCTTTCGCATACATGTCGGTGACGATGTACTTGGAGAGGGCTTCGGCCGCCTTTGCGTTCGCCGGGCCGGCGAAGCCGGGGGTGCGGCCGAGGCGGCCTGCCACCTTGTAAGGCGTCATGACCGGGTCCTCGTCCCACACCTTGTGCTTCTCCCACTCCGCGGTCGGCGGGGTGGCGAAGCCCTTCTGCGAGACGAACCACTTCTCGTACACCGGCTTGGAGTGCACCCACTTCAGGAAGTCCTTGGCTGCCTTCTGGTTCTTGGAGTAGCTCGGCACCGAATGCGAGAAGTAGGTGTGCATCGAGAACTGGCCGGCCGGACCTTTTGGCAGCGCCGCGTGAAGAATGTCGGTTTTCAGCTGCGCGCCCTTCTCGGTGATGTACTTGTCGGGATTGCGCAGCGATTCGATGTAGATCGAAGCGCCATTGAGCGTCGCCGAGATGGTCTGCGAGAGGAACGCGCGGTTGTTGTTGGTATCGTCCCACGCAAGGCCGCCCTCGTCGTGCGCGTCCTTCCAGAAGCCGGTCATGAACTTGACCGAGTCGATGGTCTCCTTGCTGTTGATGACCACCTTGCCGCTTTCGTCGACCTCCTTGCCGCCAAACGACCACAGGAAGGGGTAGGTGAACGTCGGGGCATCGCCGAAGGTGTGGCCGAGCGTCTGGCCGATGGGCCGGCCTTTGGCTTTCAGCTTCTTGCCGACTTCATGGTATTTCTCCCAAGTGTCGGGGAACTCCTTCGCACCGGCCTCCTCGAACCACGATTTGCGATAGGCAATCATGCCGCCGACGATGGTCCACGGCATGGAGATCCAATTCTTGCCGTCATTTGAGTTCGACTTGACGAGGGGATAGTAGCCACCTTCAGCCTTGTTCTGCGCCTCTGCCACATCGTTCACGTCCACGAGACTTGCGGCATAAAGCTGCGGATGATTGTTGAAGAGCATGAAGACGTCAGGACCGGACCCTGACTGGATTGCCGCCGTGATCCGCGGCTGCAGGTCGTTGCCGTTGACTGTCTCCAAGTTGATTTTGATGCCGAGCGCCTTCTCGCCCTCGGGAATCAACTCGCGCCGCAGCAGCGTATCCGATGCGGGAACGAAGTCGTTCCAGCGGATCCAGTGCACGGTCGTGCCCTGCGCGAAAGCAGGCGCGCGGCCGGTGGCGAGGATGCCAGCCATGCCGCCGACAAGCGCGGTACCGCCCCTGAGGACGGTACGTCGTGTTACTCTCGTCATGCATTCCTCCCTGATGTGTCTGAGCTGATTCCCTGCGGCCGGTCTTATGCCGGCTTGGAGTCTCTTTCAGTTTATCGCGCCTCCCCGACTTAAAGCGTGCGCACGTTCCCGCGTGCGCGAAAGTGTCGCGACAACCATCTTCAATATGGATCGTGCGAGCGCGCCACAGCCAGCGCTCATGACTAACGCAGCCATTGCGAGCCCCTCCCGCGCCGCAATGGTATTGCCGTCGCCGCGCAGGTTTTCCCTGTCTTGTAGAAGGGCCCGGTACCGAAGATGCTGGCGCAAGGTCATTTTGGCCGGTCGCGGCAGGAAATCAAGTTCTAGCTTGCGCTAGCCCGGCCGTTATCTCACCTCGTGAACTGGCCGCCATCGACCATAAGCGCAGAGCCGGTTACGTAAGACGCCTCATCGGAGGCGAGCCACAGGATCGGATAGGCGACCTCCCGCGCGCCCGCCCATCGGCCGAGCAGGCACATATTTGCTGCACTTCGTTCGAGATCTTCGCGAGTCTGACCTGCTGATCTTGCCCGCCGCAGGTGAAACGGCGTCAGCGTGGCGCCGGGGCAAACGGCGTTCACGCGGATGCCGTGTTTTGCTTCCTCGAAGGCCAGCGTCTTCGTCAGCGAGATAATGCCCGCTTTCGTGACGTCGTACTGTCCCATTCCGGCGCGCGGGTTGACGGCATGCGTGGAGGCGACATTGACGATGCTGCCGCGTCCCGAGGCGCGAAGCTGCGCGAGCGACTCGCGGATCAGGTACGCGTAGCTGAGGAGATTGACTGTGATCAGCCTGTCCCACGTCTCGCTTGTCGCCTCCGCCAAAGGTTCGTAGGCCCGGATGCCGGCAAGGTTGACCAGCACGTCGAGGCCACCGAATGCTTTCCTCGTTTCGGCCACCACGTGCGCGGCCGTCTCGTGGCGGCCGACATCGGCGACGATCGGCACGACTTCGGCCGTCGGAATGTCCGCGTGAATGCCCGATGCTGCGGCCTGCATCGCCTCGGCATCGTTGTCGACCAGCACCACACGGCAGCCTTGTTCGCAAAACAGAGTGCCGGTGGCAGCGCCTATTCCTCCGGCACCTCCGGTTATGATCGCGACCTTACCCTCAAGCCGTCCGCGCATGCCTCCGTCGCGAGACGTCACGCGTAGACTTTCATCAGTTCGGTATGGGCCCACTTCACGGCATCCTCGGCCGGCATGCCTTGCACTGCCTTGGCGTACATGTCGGTGATGATGTATTTGGAGACGACCTCGGCGGCCTTGCGGTTCGACGGGCCGGGCCAGCCCGGCGCGCGCGCGGTGAGGATCACGTCGCGGAATGGCGCCATGACGGGGTCCTCGTTCCACACCGGATGCTTCGACCATTCGCGCGCCGCCGGGATTGAAAATCCCTTCTGCGACACGAACCATTTTTCAAAAACCTTGCGCGAGCTCGCCCAGCGTAGAAGGTCCTTGGCGGCCTTCTGGTTCTTCGAATAGCCCATCAGCATGTGGGTCTGCGGCGGATGTAGCGGCGCGGCGCCGCCAGGGCCGTTCGGATAGGGCGCGTGCAGGATGTCGTCTTTCAGCGGCGCGCCCTTTTCGGTGCGGTATTGGTCCGGTTTGCGCAACGCCTCGATGTAGATCGAGGCCGCGTTGCTGGTCGAGCAGATGGTTCCGCCAAGGAACGCACGGTTATTGTTGCTGTCGTCCCAGGCGAGACCGCCCTCGTCGTGGGCATCCTTCCAGAATCCGGCCATGAACTTGACCGACTCCAGGGTCGCCTTGCTGTTGAGCGCGACGGTCTTGCCGTCCGCCTCGAGTTCCTGACCGCCGAACGACCAGAAATACGGATAGGTAAAGGCGGGGGCGTCGTTATAGGCGTGCCCGAGCGTTTGCCCGATCGGGCGACCCTTCGCCTTGAGCAGCTTGCCGGCGGCCCGATAACTCTCCCAGGTGTCAGGAAACTTGGTGACGCCGATCTCGTCGAACCAGGATTTGCGATAGCACAGCAGAATGCCGAGCGCGGCCCACGGCACGGCGAGCCAGCCCTTCTCGCTTTTCGCGATTGCCGGAAAGATGTCGTAGAAGCCGCCCTGCTCCTTGGCGATCTCCTCGGCGACGTCGCTCACGTCCACCAGGCTCTCGGCGTAGAGGTGCGGCCAGTTGTGCATCGCATGAATGAGATCGGCGCCGCTGCCGGACTGGATGGACGAGGCGATGCGCGCCTGCAACTCGTTGCCATTGATCGTTTCCAGCGTGATCTTGAGCCCCAGCGCCTTTTCGGCTTCGGGCAACAGTTCACGGCGCAGCAGCGTGTCGGAGGCGGGAACGAAATCGCCCAGCCGCAGCCAGTGCAGCGTCGTGGTCTGCGCGAAGGCCGGTGCGCGGCCGCTCGCCAGAATCCCGGCGAGCCCGCCGGCACCGGAGGACTGAAGAAACTTGCGACGATCGATACCCGCCATGATCTGCTCCCGAAACGACTTGTTGGGGGTTCAAAGGATGAACCCGAACTGACGCAATGGTAAGCGCACTTTAGAGTGCTTGGAAGTCGGGTGCGCGCACGCGGTAGCGCCTTGGAGTCCTTTTGCTGCCGGATAATAGCCGAGCGACACCATCGACGGCGGCACCGACGCGATGTCGTTGCGATCGATGTCGAAGCCGCGCGCCGTCGCAACTCAGTCGGATTGCATCGAGGCTGCGTGACGCAGCCCCGACCTATCGTGTGCGTCTCCGCTACTTCGCCAACGGATCCGGCCGCACCTGGATGTGCACCGCCATCGGGCGCGCGCCCTTGCCGAGCTCGTTGAGCCACGGCGTGCGGTCGCCGCTCGCACTCCACAGGCCGCGGCCTTTCCAGCCACCATTCGGATCGTCGATGCGTGCGTCGAGACCCTTGGCGTAGAACCCCATCGGGTATGGCACGCGCATCAGGATCATCTTGCCGTCGACGAGGCCGACGAATCCGTCCTGCAGGTTGGCGGTCGAGATCGGCACGTTCGGGCCGAGCCCGACCGCATTGTGATGATCGACCCAGGTATAGTAGCTCGCCTCGGCGCTCGAATCCGGCACGTCGTCGAAGCCGGGTCCCGGATATTTGTAGAGCGTGAAGCCTTCCGGGCAGTGATCGCCGGTCGCGTTCGGGCCGTTGAGCGGCGCCTTGCATTTGCGCCGGTCGAACGCGATCAGATGACCGGCCGCGCCCGAGCCCCACAGCACGCCGTCCGCCCCGATGTCGCCGCCGCGCACACTGATGGCTTCCTTCGGTACCGCGAAGAACTCCGAGAGCTTGGTCTTTGGATCGAAGCGCAGGAAGCCCGCCTGACCGGCGAACACGCCGGAGGTGTACCAGACCGAGCCGTCGGTCGGATGCGGCATCACCGCGTAGGGACCGGAGCCCGGATTGAACCGCATGTCCTTGCCCGGCTCGGGCTTGCCCGGCTCGGTGAACTCGTCGAGCTTGCCGTTTCCGGCCGTGTCGAGCACGAACGGGAACCAACCAACCGCCTTTTGCGCATCGTGCGTTTCATCCCACACCTTGGTGTTGATCCAGCCGGCGACTGGACCCGTGCCGGACATCCACAGCGTATTGTCGGCGTCGTAACCGAACTGCGGATGATGTGTGCCGAAGCAGGTATCGATGAACTCATACTTCTGCGTTTTGGGATCGAGCATCGCAGCCTGACGCGACGAACGATCGATCGGGAACACCTTGGCGGATGGGTGCTCCGAACCCTTCTTGCACCAGGCCGGATTGTCCAAGCCACGTACGTTCGCGGCGAGCCACACGCGGCCCTTGTCGTCGAACATCGCGTTATGCTGGTTGGCCTTGGTGTCCCACAGGATTTCCTCGCCCCAGTAGGCCGAGGCCATCGTCGGCTTGATCGCGCCGGCGTGACCCGGTCCAAGCGAGACCGGCATGTTCGGATCGGCCACCGGCATTTTGAAGTAGGAAACCTTGTTCGTCTTGGGATCGAGGACCGGCATGTTGTCGGTGGAATACTCCGGCGAACCGTAGAGCGGACCGTTTGCATTGACCGTCGGCTTGCGCCGATCGGACGAGATGAGGTCGTGCAGATACTTGTCCGGCGTCGACCAGTCCCACGTGGTGACGACGAGGTTGCGTTCCACGCCGGACGGCCGCTGGGGCTTGTGCTTGGGCAGTTCGCCCTTCGCAACGCGGTCGGTCCAGTCGCCGAAATACTTGAACGGTGCGCCGCCAAGCTGGCCGGCAAGCCGGTTGATCATCATCTCGCCGGCCTGGCCGGAGCCGACGCGGCGCATCCAGGCCTCGGCGCCTGACTCGAAATTCCCGAACTGCGCCGGGATCGTGCGCGTGGATTCCTGGCCGAGCTGATGACAGCCGATGCAGTCGGTGTTGTTCATCCGCTGGATCCAGGTCTCCCGCGTGATGGCCTTCGGGATGTCGGTGTGTCCGCCGAAGTCCGCGGCCGGCGGAATCTTCATCATCGTATACCAGTAGAGCGCCGGATAATAATGCGCCGCCGATCTCTCGTCGGGCGCCTTCATGGCGGTGTGGTTGAGAACTTGGCCGGGCTTCGCGCGCATCTTCGGCGAGTCGATCAGCCCGTAGCCGCGCACCCAGACCTGATAGTTGGCGGTCGGCAGATCCGGGATCACGTAGCGGCCCTGGTCGTCGGTGACGACGCTCTTGGTGTAGCGGGTCGGAAGATCGGTGGTCTCCGCGATCACCCACACCCCGGCTTCCGGCCCGCTCGCACCCGTCACAACGCCGCCGATGTCGTCGTTGTCGATCGCGACCGCTGCGCTTGCGCCCTGCTGCGCGTGCAGCGCGGCCGGTCCGGTGAGCAAGGCGAGCGCAAGTGCCGCAACGCCGAGATACAATGCCCTCTTCGTGCCCATGCAACGTCCTCCCGTAGCCGACCCAAGCGTTCTCCATGACGCTTCGTGGGCTCAGGGAGAAACGATACCCCGCCTGAGCACCGTGAATTGGGCCTGGTCTATGGGCAAATTGTCGCCACGTTGCCACTTGCGGTCAAACCCTTTTCGTCTTTGCGTCCATGCATCAGGCGTGGCGAGGGCGAGCGATCCGGCATGGATGTGCTGACGGCAAAGGGCTCATCGCCCCTTGAACACAGGAGCGCGTTTTTCGACGAACGCCCGTGCTGCTTCCCTGTGATCATCGGTGCGGCCGGTCTCGATTTGACCCCGCGCCTCAAGGTCGAGCAGCTCGGAGAGAGAGGCGCTTTCGGCAGCGTTGAAGTTCTTCTTCATGAGACCAAGCGCGATGCGCGGACCTCGCGCCAACTTAGCCGCGAACGCCATCGTGGTCTCGGTCAGATCGGCGTCGGGAACCACGCGATTGGCGATGCCCAACGCAAGGGCTTGTGCGGCGTCAAGCGGCTCAGCCGTGTAATAGAGTTCGCGCGCCTTGCCGGTGCCGACAATCTTCGAGAGAAAATAGCTGCCGCCGAAATCACCGGAAAATCCGACGTTGGCAAAAGCCGTGACGAAGCGCGCCGACTGTCCGGCTATACGAAGATCGCATGCCAGCGCGATCGACAGGCCGGCACCGGCCGCCGGCCCGTTCACCATTGCGATCGTCGGCTTGGGAATCTCGTGCAGAAGCCGCGAGATTTCCATTCTGCCGCGCAAACGAGCCACGGCTTCTTCCATGCCGGGCTCGACCGAGCCCTCGGCCATGCGCTTGACGTCGCCACCGGCGCAGAAGGCGCGACCAGCACCCGTCAGCACGATGGCGCCGACGGCCGCGTCGCGCGCGAGGCGCGGCAATGCTTCAAGCAGACCTTCCATGATGGGAGTCGACAAGGCATTGAGCCGCTCGGGCCTGTTCAGCGTCAGCGTCGCAACGCCATCCGAGATCGCCTCGATCAGATGCTGTTCCACCCGGGTGCTCCTTTCTGACGTCCCTTCGACGGGCATAGCCGCGGCGATCAGTTGATCGTGGCGCCCGACGCCTTCACAACCTTGGCCCACTTCACCACGTCGGCTTCGAGGATTTTCAGGAATTCCTCCGGCGAGCTGATGAGCGGCTCCGCGCCCTGTGCCGCAAGGAAGTCGATCATCTCCTTGGTGCGGAGGATACTCTCGACGTCGCGATTGATCTTGCCGACGAGCGCCATGTCGGCGCCGGCCGGAGCGAGAATTCCCCACCACGGGTTCACGTCGAACCCCGGAAATCCTGATTCGGCGATGGTCGGGATTTCGGGCGCAGCCGAGACACGCCGGGCGCTGCTGACGGCGAGCGCGCGGACGTTTCCGGTGCGTATCTGCTGAAGCACGGAGGGAACGCTGCTGAACGCCGAGTCGACCTGGCCGCCGATGACATCGGTGATGGCCGGCGCAACGCCTCTGTATGGAACGTGAAGCATCCTGATGTCGGCTTCCGATTTCAGCATCTCGCCGAGAAGATGGTTGACCGAGCCGTTGCCTGACGACGCATAGGTCAGTGCGTCTGGCTTGGCCCGCGCGAGCGCGACGAACTCGGCAAGATCTTTCGCCGGAAGCTTATTGTGAACAATCAGGATGAAGGGCGTGACGGCCACCGTTGCGACAGTTTGAAAATCCTTGATCGTGTCGAACGGAAGCTTGGGATAAAGGCTCGCATTGATCGCTTGCGAGCCCGCATAGGTCATAAGCAGCGTGTAGCAATCGGGGGCGGCCTTCGCGACCGTATCCGTTCCGACGACCCCGCCCGCCCCCGCGCGGTTCTCGATGACGACCGGCTGTCCCCATTTCTCGCTGAGCAGCTGACCGATCTTGCGGGCAAAAACGTCGGTTGCGCCGCCCGGCGTCTGCGGAACGATGAGTTTGACGACTTTGGCCGGAAATTGCTGCGCGGCGACGTGAGACCCGGAGAGGCAGAAGCAGACGGAGGCTGACACGAGAGCGGCCAGCAGCGTCACCGGATGCATTGCGTTCTCCTGCGTCGGCTTTTGTTCAGTCTATCCTCGTCACTGTTCGTGCGCGAGGCTCTGATTTCTGCCCGGAATCGAATCCAGCAGGGCCCGCGTGTAGGGATGACGCGGGTCGCCGAAAACCGCCGCCGTTGCACCGCTTTCCACGATTTCACCGTCCTTCATCACGCCGACAAGATCGCAGACCTGCGCGGCCACGCGCAGGTCGTGTGTGATGAAGACGATAGAGAGGCCGAGGCGGTCGCGCAGCCCGGCCAGAAGTTTCAGCACCTGCGCCTGTACCGAGACATCGAGCGCCGACACCGGCTCATCGGCGATCAGAACTTCGGGCTCCAATGCAAGGGCGCGCGCGAGGCCGATACGCTGCCGCTGCCCGCCGGAAAACTCGTGCGGGTAACGGTCGGTGGAGGCCGGATCGAGCCCGACCAGCGCGAACAGCTCCTTGGCGCGCGCAAGCGCCGCCGCGCGCGTCGCGCCATGAGCCCTAGGACCCTGCGCCACAAGTTCACCCGCCTTGCGACGCGGGTTGAGCGACCCGAACGGGTCCTGGAACACCATCTGAATATGGCGCGTCTCGGCGCGCATCTGCGCATGCGACAGGCTCGCAAGATCCCTGCCGTTGAGGCGGATCGCGCCGGCATCCGGATCGATCAGGCGGACGAGACAGCGCGCAAGCGTGGACTTGCCGGAGCCGGACTCGCCCACGATGCCGAGTGTCGCGCCCTTCGGCAGCGCGAGCGACACATCCTTCACGGCGCGCGTCACGCGCGCGCCTCGCCCAAGAAACCCGCCCGAACGATAGGTCTTCGACACATGATCGATCGTGAGAATGCATTCGGTTGCGAGCGCTCGCGCCGGGGGCGCCTTCAACGGCGGCACGGCGGCGATCAACTGGCGCGTATAGGGGTGCTGCGGATGATTGAGCACCGCGCCGGCCGCTCCCTGCTCCACGACCACGCCATGCTGCATCACCGCGACGCGATCCGCGATCTCGGCAACGACGCCGAAATCATGCGTGATGAAAAGGACCGCCGTGCCTTTGCGCTGTTGCAGGTCGCGGATCAGCGCCAGGATCTGTGCTTGCGTCGTCACATCAAGCGCGGTGGTCGGTTC
>JAXDNZ010000272.1:0-3249 GCA_034669185.1 Hyphomicrobiales bacterium | reverse complement strand
AGCACCGCGCCTCGGTCGAAGGGCCGGGCTCGCCCTGCCCGCCCGATCTGCTGCGGCTCTCGGTCGGCCTCGAAGACGCCGAAGACCTCTATGCGGATCTCGACCGCGCGCTCCGGGGGGCGAATACGTGAAGCCCGTCGTCATCCTCGCCGCCCTGCTCAGCTGCGCCGCACCGGTGGCGGCGCAGACGATCACACTCGACCTGATCAACGAGTATCCGGCGAGCGCGATCTCGGGCGAGGCCGACGCGTTCTTCGCCGAAGCGGTCCGGCGCAACAGCGAAGGGCGCATCGTCATCCGACCCATTCCAGACGCGAAATCCGGACTGCGCTCGCGTGAGCAGCTCAAGGCGGTAAGCGAGGGCCGGTTCGCGATCGCAAACTCGGTCGGCGGAACGCTCGGCGACGAAAGCCCGGTATTCCTGTTGTCCTCCCTGCCGTTCATCACCCCGTCGCTCGCGGACGCGCGCCTGCTTTATGAGGCGGCGCTGCCGCTTTACGAACAGCTGTTCGCCCCGCGCAGGCAGAAGCTCTTGTACGTCGTGCCGTGGCCGCCCTCCGGCATCTGGTCGGCCGCGCCGCTCGACAGCGTCGATGCGCTCAAGAGCCTGAAGATCCGCACCTACGACCGGACCGGAACCGATGTGCTGGCGCGGGTCGCATCGTCTGCTAGCATCGTGTCGTTCTCCGAGCTCGATCCGAAGCTCGCCGCGGGCGACATCAATGCGGTGCTCTCGTCGGGCGATGGCGGCGCGGGCCGGCAACTCTGGAAGTACTTGCGTCATTTCGCCGACATCAATTACGCGGTACCGCTGAGCTTCACGGCGATCTCGCTGAACGTCTGGGAAAAACTCGACGATGCCGGCCGCGCAGCCCTGTCGGGTGCGGCGCGCGCCACCACCGAACGGCAATGGGCGGTGTTGGCGGCGCGACTGAACGAGAACTTCGCGCGCATGCGGCAGAACGGCGTCACGATCGACGAGACGCCGCCCGCCGGCGTGACGGCCGCGTTGCGCGCCGCGGCTGATGCGTCGGTTGTGGATTGGCAGGCCAAGGCCGGCTCCGAGGCGCGCGCGATCCTGGAGAGATATCGCGCGATGCTCGCCGAGAACGCGCGACGCTCCGCTGTACCAAGCGGGCGCTAGTTCGAGCCGTCCAGCAGCCGGCGCGCGATCACCTGTGCCTGGATTTCGGCCGCGCCTTCGAAAATGCTGAGGATGCGCGCGTCGCACAACACGCGCGACACCGGATATTCCAGCGCGAAGCCGTTGCCGCCGTGAATCTGGACGGCATTGTCGGCCGCGGCCCAGGCGACGCGCGCGGCAAGCAGCTTCGCCATGCCGGCCTCCAGATCGCAGCGGCGCCCTGAATCCTTCTGTCGCGCCGCGAAATAGGTGATCTGGCGCGCGATCATCACCTCCACGGCCATCATGGCGATCTTGTCGGCGACGCGTGGGAAGTTGATCAGGCTTTCGCCGAATTGCACGCGCTCCTCGGCATAGCGCCGCCCGAGTTCCATCGCGGCCTGCGCGACGCCGATCGCGCGCGCCGCGGTCTGGATGCGCGCGGACTCGAAGGTCTGCATCAATTGCTTGAAGCCTTGCCCCTCGGTGCCGCCCAGAAGGCCGTCGGCTGCCACCTCGAAGCCGTCGAATCCGATCTCGAATTCCTTCATGCCGCGATAGCCCAGCACCTCGATCTCGCCACCCGACATGCCAGGGGCCGGAAACGGATCTTCGTCGCTGCCGCGCGGCTTTTCGGCGAGCAGCATCGACAGGCCGCGATAGCCCGGCTCCTTCGGATCGGTGCGCACCAGCAGCGTCATCAGATCGGCGCGTACCGGATGCGTGATCCATGTCTTGTTGCCATAGACCTTGTAGACAGCTTCGGCCCCTTGGCCTTCCTTCACGGCGCGCGTCTTGAGCGAGGCGAGGTCCGAGCCGGTGTTCGGCTCGGTGAACACGGCCGTCGGCAGCACCTCGCCGGATGCGATCTTTGGCAACCATTTCGTTTTCTGCTCCTCGGTGCCGCCGCCGAGGATCAGCTCGGCGGCGATCTCGGAGCGCGTCCCGAGCGAGCCGACGCCGATATAGCCGCGCGAGAGTTCCTCCGAGACGACGCACATCGACTCCTTGCCGAGCCCCAAGCCGCCGAATTCCTCCGGGATGGTCAGGCCGAACACGCCGAGTTCGGCCATGTGCGCGATGACGTCGAGCGGGATGGCGCTGTTGGACAGATGCCACGCCTGCGCCTGCGGAATGACTTCGCTTTGGGCGAACTTGCGCATCTCGTCGCGAATCGAGGCCAGCGTTTCGTCGAGGCCGCATTCGCCGACGGTGACATCGTAGTGCCGGTGCATCAACTCGACGAGACGGCGGCGGCGCAGTTCGTTGCCGGCAATGAGGCCTTCGAGTGGACCGGCCATCCGCTCGATCACCGCCGTGGCCGTGAGGCCGAGATCGGCCGGGCGAACGAATTCGCCCTGGCTCATCGGAATTCCGCCGGCGATCTGGGCCAGATACTCGCCAAGGCCGACCTGTACGAGAAGCTCCTCGATCTCCCCGAGCGCGCCGGCGTCGTGCATCCGCTCGGCATAGGCCGCGATCTGGCGGATCGATTCGACATAGGTCGCAAGCCAGGCGAGACCATGGGTGGCGCGCTGCTCGCGGTCGAACAGGCGCTCGACCGTGTGCGTCTCAACGCTGACGCGTGCGCGCACTGCGGCGATCGCATCCTTGAGTACCGCCTCCACCGCGAGTGTGGCTTCACGCGCCACGACGATCAGCTTGAGACCGGCGCCCTGCCGATCAGCCTTCAGAAACATCATGTTCTCCCTCGACGGCGATATCGGGACGGCCCTCGCTCGACTAAACGTATGGGCTCCGCGTCATGCAACCAGAGGATGAGTTGTTCACTCATTGTGCCATGATCCTACGGATGGTTTGCTAGAATGTTAACCATTTAGCTGTTTCTTGACCGCAGTGCCGTAGCGCTGCAAACCGGTGGTTGGCCGCGCCGGCGGTATGTTCCGTCACCACCTTTGAATGTAAGCCATGGCGCCGCCGCCTCCGGGCCTCCAGTCTCCTCGCCAGCTCATTTCCAGACTGTCGGTGCGCACCCGCATCATCGCGCTTGCCGTCCTCCCAGTGGTCGGGTTTCTCGCCAACGGCATCGCCTTCACGGCAGGCGAGAGGGATGTTGGACAGGCCTTCCAGAGCGCGCAGCGGGCGGCCGTGCTTGCCGATGCCAG
>JAXDNZ010000271.1:0-4855 GCA_034669185.1 Hyphomicrobiales bacterium | reverse complement strand
AATTCTTGGTCGCACCGGCCACCGCAAGCTCGGCCGCTTTGTCGAGGTCGGCGTCCTCCATGACGATCAGCGGATCATTGCCGCCGAGCTCCAGCACGATGCGCTTGTAGCCGGCAGTCGCCGCGATGTGCTTGCCGACGCGCACCGAACCCGTGAAGGTGACGAGGTCGCAATCCGGGTCCGTGATCATGGCGTCGCCCATGGTCGACGGATTGCCGGTCACGACCGACAGCATCTCGGGCGGCAGGCCCGCTTCATACAGCACGTCCGCGAGCGCCAGCGCGGTCAGCGGCGTCAGCTCGGTGGGTTTGAGCACCACGCGGTTGTTGGTGGCGATCGCGGGCGCAAGCTTGTGCGACACCATGTTGAGCGGATGGTTGAACGGGGTGATCGCAGAAATCACGCCGCCGAGCGGATAGCGCGTGGTGAAGATCTTGCGCTGTTTGCCCTGCGGAGAGATATCGCACGCGTAGGTCTCGCCGTCGTCCTTGATCGTCAGTTGCCCGGCGAACGAATAGACGTCGTAGGCGCGGCCGGCCTCATAGAGGGAATCCTTCCAGCAGAGCCCCGACTCCGCCGTGATGATGCGGGCGAACTCCTCCTTGCGCGCGGCGAGCAGGTCGGCGGTGCGCAGCAGAATCTGCTGCCGCTCGTAGCGGGTGAGCCTTGGCTTGAAGGCCTTTGCTTTGGCGAACGCGTCGCGCACATGCTCGGGGCGTGCCGCCGGGATCGTGCCGACCACCGTGCCGTCATACGGATTGAGCACGTCGATGCGCTGATCCGTCTCGACGCGCTTTCCGGCGATCCGCATCGCTTCATGGCGGACGGCGGCGATGGGCTTGGCCTGGATATTCATGGTGTCACCCGGTTCAGCGCCACATCGAACACGTCGAAATTGCGCAGCGCATGCCCGGTCGGCACCGATACCGCGCGGTTCGCGATCATCGGCACCACCTGCTCGGTCAACCCGCCATGCGAGCGCAGCGGCTCGGTCAGTCCGGACAGATCGTGGCGCTCGCGGCTGGTGCCGAGCACCTTGTGGATCTTCGAAATGACCACAATGTCGCCGATCCGGTCGGGCGGAAGCTCGAAGCGCGCGCACGCTTCGCTCTGGCTCATGGCGACATCGACGCCCTCGATCGACCGCAGTCGATCGAGGAGAGCGTCGACGCCGTCGGCCCCCGCCGGCAGATAGACGGTCGCGAAAGAACCTAGCGCACCGTGATGCACGACGTAAGGGTCGGTGATCGGCAGGATCACGCGCGCTTTCGACGGCCCGAGCCATTCGTCCAGCAGCGTCTGCAGGTAGATCACGTCGGGCTCGCCGTTCGCCAGATGCTTGTTGTTCATGCCATGGTCGGCGGTGAGCACCACCACCGCGCCCGCGGCGTCCAGCTCGCCGACATAACGGTCCATCATGGCGTAGAACGCATTCGCCATCTCGGTGCCGGGCGCCGCCTTGTGCTGCACGTAGTCGGTGGTCGAGAGATACATCAGGTCCGGGCGCTCGCGCTTGAGGATCGAAACACCGGCCGCCATCACGAACTCGGAGAGATCGGACGAATAGACTTCCGGCAAAGGTTTACCGACGCGCATGAGTAGGTCGCCGATGCCATTCTCGGCGACCGTCGCCTTGTCGGCCTTTTCGGAGGAGAACGCGATGGCATGGCCGCTCGACAGGTCGAGGCCCTTGCCGAGCATCGCGCGCAACTTGTCCTTGGCGGTCACGACCGCAACCCTGGCGCCGGCATCGTGGAACGCCTGCATGATGGTCGGCGCGCGCAAAAAGCTCGCGTCGTTCATCATCACTTCCTTGCCCGACGCGCGGTCATAGAAGTAGTTGCCGGCGATGCCGTGCACGGCCGGCGGGCGGCCGGTAATGATCGACATATTGTTCGGATTGGTGAAGCTCGGCATCGCGGAGAGCGCGGTGAGATTCGCGCCGTCCTTCATCAGCCGTGCGAAGTTCGGCGCAAGGCCGGCCTCGATCGCACGCTCGATGTATCCCGGCTCCGAGCCGTCGATGCACACGACCACGGTCGGCGTCTTCGGGACGCGATAGTCGCGTCCGTTGACCGATACCTTGGGCGTGCGCGCGATGTTCATCTACGCCGCCTTGGCGGGCTTGAGCGAGCTGACGCCCATTTCGTCGAGAATATCGCGGATCGCCGCGAGCGCGCCGCGCATGTGCTCGGGGTAGAGGCGTCCGATGCAGCCGATGCGGAACGAGTCCGCCACCGTCAGTTTGCCCGGATAGATGACGTAGCCGCGTTCTTTCAGCTTGTCGTAGAACACCTGGAACTGGAAACGCGGGTCGGCCGGCATGCGGAACGTCACGATGATCGGCGCCTGCAGATTATCGCCGAGCAGCGGCACGAAGCCCAGCGCGCGCATCCCGTCGATCAGGACGCGGCAGTTTTCGGCGTACCGCTCGCCGCGCCCCGGTTGACCGCCTTCCGCGAAGAACTCCATCAGCGCCTGATGGAATGAGACGATCACGTGGATCGGCGGCGTGAAGCGGTACTGGCCGGTCTTCTCGAAATTGCGCCACTGGTCGTGCAGGTCGAGCGTCAGCGTCGTCGCGTTGCCGACCGTCTTCTCCAGCGCCGCGCGGCGCGCGATCACGAAGCCAAGGCCCGGCACTCCCTCGATGCATTTGTTCGACGACGCCGCGATGGCGTCCGGGCTGATCGCTTGGGCATCCAGTGGCAGCGCCCCGAACGCACTCATCGAGTCGAGCAGAAAGCTCTTGTGGTACTTGCGCGCCAGCGCACCGATGTCGGCGATCGGATTGAGGATGCCGGATGTGGTCTCGCAATGGACCGCAAAGATGTGCGTGATCGCCGGCGTCTCTTTCAGGATGCGCTCCACCGCAGCGAGGTCGGGCGGCGTATCCTCCGGCGTCTCGTGCACGATGGCGTTGCGGCGCGCGATGTCGAGAATCTTCCTCGCGCGGTGACCATACGCACCGTTGATCAGCACCATCACGGTGCCGTCGGGCGAGACGAACGTGGTGAGCATCGCCTCGACGGCGAAGGTGCCGGAACCTTGCATCGGCACCGTGACGTAGTCGCCTGCACCGTTCACGATCTCGGGCAAACGCGTCAGCACCTCGCTGTTGACCTTCAGAAAGGTCGCGTCGCGCGAGCCCCAGTCGTGAACCATCACCTCCTTGACGCGGCGGCTGGTCGTCAGCGGACCGGGCGTGAGCAGGAGCGGGTCACCGCTCTCGGAAGCAGCCGGTTGGGTAAACTTGGCGGGCATTCAATCCCTCAGATAATCTCACAAATTACCGCGAATTCAGTCAAATCTACCACATTTCCTGTGAAGCGTGAAGGCCTTCATGCGACCGGCGCACAGCGAAAGCCGCTATGGTGCGGCCGCAAAACGGCGAGGACTGTCTGTCATGGCGATCGGCGACTACGAGGTTTTGGATGAGCGCTTCCGCGCCTGCTTCAACCGCACCTCGCACGTGGAACGGCTCTGGAGTGGCGCCCGCTGGACCGAGGGTCCGGTCTACTTCCCGGCCGGGCGCTACACTCTGTTCTCCGACATCCCAAACGACCGCATCATGCGCTACGACGAAACCGACGGCTCGGTCAGCGTCTTCCGTACGCCGTGCGGCTACGCCAACGGCCACACCGTCGACCGCCAGGGCCGGCTCGTCTCGTGCGAGCACGGCGGCCGGCGCGTGACGCGCACCGAACATGACGGCCGTATCACGGTGATCGCCGACAACTATCAGGGCAAGCCGCTCAACAGTCCGAACGACGTGGTGGTGAAGTCCGACGGCTCGATCTGGTTCACCGATCCGCCTTACGGCATCCTGTCCGACTACGAAGGCCACAAGGCAGATCCCGAGAACGGCAATTTCGTCTATCGCGTCGACGGCCGCACTGGCGAAATCCGCGTCGTGGCCGACGACTTCATCCGCCCGAATGGCCTTGCCTTCTCGCGCGACGAGAAGCAGCTCTACATCGTCGACTCAGCCGGTGGCCGCGTGAAGGGCCAGCCGAAGAACATCCGCGTATTCGATGTCGACGAGGACTGCGTGCTCTCCGGCGGCAAAGAGTTCGCCGATTGCACCGCCGGGCGTTTCGACGGCATGCGCGTCGACGCCGCAGGGCGGCTGTGGGCCGCGACCGACGACGGCGTGCACTGCATCGACACCGACGGCACGCTGATCGGCAAGATCAAGATTCCGGAGATCTGCTCCAACGTCGTGTTCGGCGGGGCCAAGCGCAATTATCTCTATATCTGCGCGACCAACTCGCTCTACGGCGTGATGCTCACGGTGAACGGGCACCGGACCTTCTGATCTTTCGTTCTCTCCGCGCAGGGAGACGGGACGGAAGCAAGCTTGCATTTTCCCTTGGAAATCCACGTTTCCGGTCTATTGTCACAAATCTGTCACGCGCGGCGGCGTCTTTGAGTCGGCGCCCCAAGGAGGTCCAGCACGGGAATGTCCGGCACCGAATTGTTCGCGAGCTTCATCGGCAGCGTCGCGCTGCTGCTCTGGGGCGTGCGCATGGTGCGCACGGGCATGACACGTGCGTTCGGTTCGGCGCTGCGGCGCGCGATCGCGACCTACGCCCGCACGCGCATCCGCGCTTTCCTCGCAGGCGTCGGCGTCACCGGCATCCTGCAAAGCTCGACCGCGACCGCTCTCCTCCTGGCCTCTTTCGCGGGGCGTGGCCTGATCGCCTTGCCGCTCGCGCTCGCCGTGGTGCTGGGCGCCGATGTCGGATCGGCGGTCGTGGCGCAGGTGTTCTCGCTGGACGTGAAGTGGCTCTGGAGCGTGCTGGTCGCTCTCGGCGTGCTTGTTTTCATGTCGACGGAGGCCGACCGGGCGCGC
>JAXDNZ010000270.1:0-5139 GCA_034669185.1 Hyphomicrobiales bacterium | reverse complement strand
GAGATTGCGCGACGATTACCCATCCAGGTCACGCAGATCGAGCAACGGCGGGTGCAGGCGCGGCCGACCGAAAACCTGGAAGCGTACGAATATGTATTGCGCGCGAGACCGGCATCGCAGCGTCCGGAGCGCGGAAGCATCGTGCAGGCGCGCGAGCTGCTCCGCCGTGCGATTGCGCTCGACGCGAATTACGCTGCCGCCTATACGGCCCTCGCAGATACCTATCACGTGGCGACCGTGATGGGCTGGGCGGAATCGCCGACGGCGTTCCTGGGGCGCGCGGAGGACCTGGCAAACAAGGCGCTCAGTTTGAACGACGCCGAAGTGCACGCGCATGCCATTCTTGGCCGCATCCACATTTTCCATCGTCGGTACGAGCAGGCCAAAGCCGAGATCGACCGTGCGATCGCCATCAATCCCAACGATGCCGACGCCCTTGCCGGCCGCGGCAACATCCTGATGTGGTCCGGCCAGACGGATGCCGCGATCGAAGCGCTGGAACTCGCCCAGCGCATCGATCCCGAGCTCAATCCGTTCGACCGATCGGCATTAAGCCTCGCCTATTATCTCAAGCAGCGTTACGACGCGGCGGCCGAGCAGGCGGAGCTCAATTTGCGCCGGACCGAAGGGGCAAATTTCAGCCGCGTCGTGCTGGCCGCGGCGGACGCACAGCTCAACCGGGCCGACGAGACCGCGCGGGCCGTGGCAGCGATCCGCCGCCTCGACCCCACGTTCGACCCGCAGGAGTTCGGAACCAAGTTCCTAAACGTCGCTGATCTCGAACACCTACGGGATGGCCTGCGCAAAGCGGGTCTTTTGGCGCCGGTTGCCGGTGACCGTTAGCGCTTCGGCAGAATGGTCCGGTTCTGGTTCGCCTTGACGATGTTGGCGGACAGATCCTTTTCAAACAGCACAGGACCAGCGGGCGCGGGGCTGCCGAACACATAAAGTTTGCCGTCGCTGATCAGCCAATTTTCGGGATTCGCGACGACGACCTGCCCTTTGGCCAGCGCCATGGCGCAGTAATTGCCGAATTGCGGGGCGTAGCGCACCGGATCGGCCTTGAAACGGTCGCGGTTCTCGGCGCTGACGAACAGATAGCGATGGTCGTCCCAGTCGTAGGCAAACTCCGGCGCGCCTTTGGTGGGTTTCCCGACCGTGAAATATGCGACGACATCGTATCCCTTGATCGCGAGCGGGACGTCTTGTGCGATCGCGGATGGCGCGCCCATGGCAAAGACGGTGACCGCGGCCAAGGCCGCGAGATGGACAGCACTGCGACGGCTCAATGGGAGTTTCATGATCTGCGCTCCTGCGGTTTTGTAGGCCTGATTGCCACGCCCAGGCAATCAGAAGCCGCCGCCGCGGTAACGAGAGAGTCCGAAGGAAACGCCGAGGGACCGACGAAATTGTAGCTCCGGGCCCGTCGCCGCGGCCTTCGGTCCAGAAGTTGCGAGAAAATGGGATTGATGCGTGCGCCGCGCCGGTCAGCAACACACCGTTCACCATTCCGCACGAAAGCGCCGCCGATTGGGGCGCAAGCGCGGCAGCGGCCGCCGCTGCGGTTCCGCTCCGCCCTCGCCTTAGCGTTCATTTAAGCGGGCTCTGCGACGATCCCCGCTCAAGAGTACGGGGAGCGCGTCGCGAAGGACGTGCCGATTGCAGTGAAACCGATCGCGCAACTCCGCGAAAACATCCGCGATTACGTCGATTCGCTGGTGCATCCGGCGGCGCGGCACGAGCCGCTGACGGCCGCGCGCCACCGCGCGTTCATCGCGCCGCGGCTGATGGGCGGGCTCGTCGGCCTGACCGCGCTGCCCATTCACCTTGCGTTGCGCGGAAGCCCGAGCACGCTCGAGATCGTCATCTATGCCTGGCTCGCGGCCCCGCTCGCGACCGCCTGGTATCTCTCGCGCACCGGCCGCTACGAGCAGGCCTACATCATTTCCTCCTGCGCGCTCGCCGCGCTGGTCGCAACCATCGCGATGGCGACCGGCGGCATCGCGTCGTTCGCGGCGGTCTGGCTGGTGGTGCTGCCGCTCGAGGCCGCGCTCTCGGCGTCACGCCGTGTCGTGGTCGCGGCCTCGGTCATCGCGGTCACTGCCGCGGGCGTCCTCTATGTCGCCGGCGAGCCGCAGTTCGCCGCGGGCGAGCCCGTCTCCGCCACGCTGATGGCGCTCGGCATCTTCTCGGCCGCGCTCTACGCGGCCGGCCTCGCGCTCGGCAATGCCTCGCTCGCGCGCGTCAGCGCCCGGCTCCTGACCAACGAGGAAGACCGTTATCGCCTGCTCGCCCGCAACATCACCGACGTGATCACGCGCCACCGCCGCAACGGAACGGTGCGCTTTGCCTCGCCGGCCGCGGAGTCGCTGTTCGGTGTCGCGGCGCGCTCGCTCGCCGGCCACGGCCTGTTCGACCGCGTGCACGTGGCCGACCGCCCGGCCTACATGTCGGCGCTGGCGCAAGCCGCAAACGAGGGCGAAGGCGCCTCGGTCGAATTCCGCATCCGCTGTGACGGGCCGGAAGGCGAAGCCGGCAAGGTGACCCGCTTCATCTGGGTCGAGATGCGCTGCCGCGCGCTCGAGGGCGCGGACGATAACGACCAGCACGAGGTGGTCGCGGTGATCCGCGACGTCACCGACCGCAAGGTGCAGGAACAGGCGGTCGAGGCCGCGCGCGCCGAAGCCGAGCGCGCCAATGCCGCCAAGAGCCGCTTCCTCGCCACCATGAGCCACGAGCTGCGCACGCCGCTCAATGCGATCATCGGCTTCTCCGAGATGCTGGCGAACGAAGAGACGATGGGGCTGAACAAGGCCAAGCGCGAGGACTACGCCAAGCTGATCGGCGAGTCCGGTCATCATCTCCTCTCGGTCGTCAACGGCATCCTCGACATGTCGCGCATCGAGACCGGAAATTTCGAGATCACGCCGGAGCCGTTCGCGCCCGCGCCGGTCATCGGCACGTGCTGCGACCTGATGGCGTTGCGCGCGCGCGAAGCCGGCGTCGAGCTTGCCTGCCGCGTGCCGGCCGACCTCCCCGATATCGTTGCCGACAAGCGCGCCGTGAAGCAGATCCTGATCAACCTGGTGTCGAACGCGATCAAGTTCACCGATCGCGGCGGCAGGGTCGCGGTCACCGGCGCGATCGAGGGCGGCCAGATGGTGTTCACCGTGGAGGACACCGGCGTCGGCATCGGCGAGGACGACTTGCGCCACGTCGGCGATCCGTTCTTCCAGGTGCGCGGCTCCTACGACCGGCCGCGTGACGGCACCGGCTTGGGCGTGTCGATCGTGAAGGGTCTCATCGCGCTGCATGGCGGCGAGCTCACCGTCACGAGCCGCGTCGGCAGCGGCACGCGCTTCTCGGTGCGCCTGCCGGTCGATTGCGAAAAGTCGCGCGCGGGCCGAGCGACCACAAGCGTGACCGTCGAGCGGCTGCCGCGCCCAGATATCCCGGTTCCAGATGTGAGGATGAAGAAACGTGCCTAGCCAAGTCGCCTCGATCGGCCATGCCGCGTTCGGCGGCGTTGCGCGCGCCAATGCCGTGCTGTTTGGCGTGCTCGCCCGCAGTCCGCGCGATGCGGTCGGACTGTTTGTCGCGCTGCTTGCGGCCGGCCTGATCGTGATCAACGCGCTCTATATGCAGCCCGGGCCGCATCCGGCCCCGATCTTCTCGGTCAAGCCGCGCCCGGTCGCCGAGCCTGTTCCGGCGACGCCGCGCGCTCGTCCCGACATGCCGGCGAAGGTCGCGGCGCCGGTCGCCGCGGCGCCGAAGGTCGAGCCGGTTCCGCTGCCGATGCCGCGCCTCGCCGCGCCGAAGGATCCGATCGCCGACCTCATCGCGCCCGCGCCGCGCGTCACCGCGGTGCAGCGCGCGCTCAACGACTACGGCTACGGCCCGGTCAAGGCGACCGGCATATATGGACCGGAAACCGTTGCGGCGATTGAGAAATTCGAGCGCGACCGCAAGCTCCCGGTGACCGGGCAGATCTCCCCGCGCGTGATGCGCGAGCTTGGCACCCTCACCGGCAAACCGCTCGAATAAGCGCTTGACGTTGCAGCCGTTTGGGCCGGTATGACGCGCGATGATGCGTCTGAAGTCCGGCATATGGGTCGCCGCCTATCTGCGCCGCTGCCAGGTCGAGGGCGCCGACGCCGTGCTGCGACGGCGCGGCGCCGAGGACGCCGGAGCCATCTTCATAAAAATTAGCCATCTCAACGGCTTGGTCGACCTTTATGGACCGGCACCGCAATCCGCCTTCGACGAGGCGCGGCCGGGCGACCGCGCCTTCAGTCCGGCACTTGGCGGCGACCCGCGCAGCGACGCCGAGGTCGAGGCGTATTTGGCGAAGCAGATCGGTTTCGATCCGGATCTGTGGGTCATCGAGGTCGAGGACCGCGCCGGGCGGCACTTCCTCGATCACATCGTGCGCTGACGATCCGTCGGCGGTGCGTCGCGGACGCGCGGCGCGGCCTCGGCGACGCCCGACCTGCGCACGGCATTGCCGCGCCGACCGCGGCTTGCCTCGTCGTCGTGATAGACCGGCTGATACACGCCGCGGCGCGGACGCGCCGGCTCGACGCCGCGCAGGCTCGCCACGATTTTTTCGGCCGATTGCGCGCTGAGGCGCTCATACAGCGCCGCGAGATCGAATACGCGCTGGACCGACTCTCCGATCGCCGGGTTCAGAAACAGCAGGACCCGCTGCAATACGACAGGCGGCATCGCCAGCGCCTTGGCGGCGACGAGCAGCGGTTCGCCGGACGCATCCGCCACGATCCGCCGTGCCTGTTCGCGGGTCACGCCAAGGGATTGCTCGAGAACCACCGTGAATGCATTCGCGTCGCGCGCAAGTGCGGCGACCTCGAGCTGATGCACGGCGTCGTTCGGCGAAGGCCGGCGTGGCTCATCCGTGCCATCGGCCAAATTCATCAGCAGCACACGGCGCTGCGCGCTGTCGGCGGAAAAAAACAGCTCGGCGAGTCCCAGATCGGGTTCGATGTCCGGCGCCGCCGGCGTCGCGGCGATCGCCGGCAGCCGTTCGGGCAATGGCGCCTCTGGTCGGCGCAACGTCTGTGCGCGCCGGCGCGCAATCGCGGCCGCGTGGCTCAACCCGAAATCCTTGATGATGCCGGCGAG